>JAEDNB010000033.1 GCA_016302725.1 Lentisphaeria bacterium | reverse complement strand
AACTCCGGGGAACCGACCCACAGGTGCTCTGCACCATCGCCGAAGGACTGGGACTCGCCCTCAAGGACTACCCCACCCCGGAGGAACTGGCGGACAAAATCCTCCAGGTCAATGAAACCCAGGACGGAGGGGAACTCCAGACCACCTACGGAGACGGGGTGCTCCAAATCGGAAAGGACGGATACGGACACCTGCGCGCCGCTGACCTGAACTACCAGGAGTCCCCCGAGGACATCTACATCACCCCCATGCTCGTCAAACGCTACAGCCTCCGCGTGGGGGATTGCGTCCTGGGCACCATCCGCCACCCCAAGCCCAACGACCCCCGCAGCGCCATGGTCCAAATCCTGGCGGTGAACGGACTCCCCCTCTCCCAGCGCCACGGCCTCCGCTCCTTCGAAAGCCTCACCCCATACTATCCCACCCAAAGACTCCTGATGGAACGGGGCAAGGATGAACTCAGCATGCGGGTCGTGGACCTCATCACCCCCATCGGACGGGGGCAAAGGGGACTCATCGTGGCACAGCCCAGGACCGGAAAGACCATCATCCTCCAAAAACTGGCCAACTCCATCCTGGAGAACAACGACGACATCACCCTCATCGTCCTCCTCATCGACGAACGCCCCGAGGAAGTCACCGACATGAAACGGGTGGTCAACGCCGAAATCGTCGCCTCCACCTTCGACGAACCCCCGGAACACCACGCCAGCCTCTGCGAACTGGTCTCCGAACGGGCAAAGCGCCTCGTGGAAAACGGAAAGCACGTGGTCATCCTCCTGGATTCCATCACCAGGCTCGCCCGCGCCTACAACACCCTCGCCCCCAAATCCGGCAGAATCCTCTCCGGGGGACTGGACGCCAACGCCCTCTTCCGGCCAAAGCGCTTCTTCGGCTCCGCACGGAACATCGAGGGAGGCGGTTCCCTGACCATCCTGGCCACCGCCCTCATCGACACCGGCAGCCGCATGGACGAACTCATCTTCGAGGAGTTCAAGGGCACCGGGAACATGGAACTCCACCTGGACCGGCAACTCGCCGACAAGCGGGTCTTCCCCGCCATCGACATCACCAAGTCCGGAACCCGCAAGGAAGACCTCCTGGTAGACCCCGACGAACTGGAACTCATGTGGGCCCTCCGAAAAGGACTCTGTTCCATCGGAGACCCCGCCAACGCCATGGAAAGGCTCCTCATCAACCTCCGGAAATACGGCACCAACGTGGAGTTCCTCCTGGGACTCTTCCGGGACCGCCAGCCCCAGAAGGCCGAGGAATAGACCCGCAGGCGCACACCCCACGCCCGGGGGACGGAAAATCCCCTGCGGCGTATACATTACCCGCCATGCCCAGGGGGAAACCCCCTCCCCCCACCGCAGACGGACACAACCACACTACAACATCATCACGGAATACCTTCCAGGAGAACCCTGACTATGGCCGGCGATAAAATCAAATGCCCTCATTGCGAATGCAAAGTCAGCCTCGCTGACGTGGAGAAGGATGACGGATACTGCCCCGAATGCGGCCAATTGGTGATGGCCTCCTCTCTCCAGAACGACTTCGACAACGACATCGACGAAGACTTCGACCTCATGGACGGAGAGAACGAGGAGGATGCCAACTGGGACGACCAGGGAGAGGAACCCGATATCCTGGATGAACTCAACGAGGAAGACCCCCTCGACGAGGACGGTGCCCCCAAGAAGCGCCGCCGCTCCGGGGGAATGGGCTTCAGCGCCTCCAAAAACAAACCCTCCCCCAAGAAGGGAAAGAAGAAGTAAGGGGGCGGCACGCCCTTCCCCAAAGGCCCGCCCAGCCCCAGAAGACGGTGAAATGCCCCGCCCAAAAGACATAGACCCCACCCCGGGACAGTCCTCCGACCCCCAGGAGGGACCCATGCTCCCCCTGGAGGAGGACGCCCACCTCCCCACCCCCCAGGAGGCCCACTACGACGAGGATACCATCCGCAGCCTGGACCCCCTGCAGCATATGCGCCAGCGCCCCTCCATGTACATCGGGGCGCCAGGCAACGGGGACCACAACGACGATGGGCTCTACGTGCTCTTCAAGGAGGTCCTGGACAACTCCATCGACGAGTTCCTCATGGGCTACGGCCGGCGGGTGACGGTCACCCTCGCCCCGGACAGGACCATCACGGTCCGGGATTTCGGGCGCGGCATCCCCCTGGGCAAACTGCGGGACTGCGTCTCCCGCATCAACACAGGGGGCAAATACGACGAGGAGGACGAGAAGGGGAGGCCCGTCGCCTTCTCCGCCTCCATTGGCATGAACGGGGTGGGGTTGAAGGCGGTGAATTTCCTCTCCCACACCTTTGTGGCCACCAGCTACCGCAATGGACAGATGGCGCGGGTCACTTCCCAGGAGGGGAAATTGGTGCAGGAGGAGAAGGGGGAGACCTCCGAACCCAACGGGACCTGCATCTCCTTCCTCCCCTCCGAGCAGATCTTCGGCGCCTTCCACTTTGAGCAGAAGTTCCTGGAGCGCAGGCTTCAGCACTATGCCTGGCTGAACATCGGCCTCACCCTGGAGCTCAACGGGAAGAGGTTCTTTTCCCGGCGGGGGCTGCTGGACTTGCTGGAGAGCAAGATGGAGTCGGACGCCCTCTACGAGCCCATCCACTACCGCTCCCGCACCCTGGAATTCGCCTTCTGCCACACCAATTCCGCCAACGAGAACTACTATTCCTTTGTGAACACCCAGTTCACCAACGACGGGGGGACCCACCTGACCGCCTTCCGGGAAGGGGTGGTCAAGGGCATCAATGAACTGGCCCCCAAGGACAAAACCTACGACCCGGAGGATGTGCGCGCAGGCCTCTTCGGCGCGGTCTCCATCCGCCTCAAGAACCCGAAATTCGAGGCGCAGACCAAGCACAAGCTCTGCAACTACGAAATCCGCAGCGAGGTAGTCAACGAGGTGAAGACCGCCCTGGTCCAATTCCTCTACAAACACCCCGAGGTGAAGGGCGCCATCTTCGAAAAACTGGCGAAAAACGAAAGCATCCGGAAGGAAATCCAGAACATCCGGAAGGGGGCGAAGGAACTGGCCGCCAAGTCCTCCCTGAAAATCCAAAAGCTGAGGGACTGCAAGTTCCACCTGAACGAGACGGATTCCCGGCGGAAGCCCGAGGAAAAGGCCCTCTGCCAAAACTCCATGCTCTTCCTCACCGAGGGAGACTCCGCCGCAGGAAGCGTCGTCCAAAACCGGGATGCCCAGTACCAGGCCGTCTTCGCCCTCAAGGGAAAGGTCTTCAACTGCTGCAACGCCACCCGGGAGGTCCTCTACCGACACGAGGAACTCTACTGCGTCATGAGGGCCCTGGGCACCGAGGACTCCATGGAAAACCTCCGCTACGCCAAGGTGGTAATCGCCACCGATGCCGACCCCGACGGATACCACATCCGGAATCTCCTCATCACCTTCTTCCTCCGATTCTTCCCCCAACTGCTCTCCGCCGAACACCTCTTCATCCTGGAAACGCCCCTCTTCCGCGTCAGAAGCAAGTCCCACCCCCCCGTCTACTGCTACTCCGAGGAGGAGCGGGAAAGGGCCGTCAAGGCCATGGGAAAGGAGGCGGAAATCACCCGCTTCAAGGGACTGGGGGAAATCAGCCCCAAGGAATTCGGGCAATTCATCCGGGGCAATGACATCCGCCTCCAGCTGGTCAGCCTGGAAAACGCCAGGAAACTGGACGGCTTCGTCAATTTCCTCATGGGAGCGAATCCGCCCTCACGCAAGGAATACATCCTCGGGAGGCTGCAATGACCCCGTTGCCTTCGGATTCCCTGGCAGGCGAGGAATTCCCCCGGGAATGGGTGGAAGCCATGGGCGCCCCCCCCTTCCTGGAACCCCTGGAAAGGGCGGAAAGGCAACGGGCCCAGGGAAAGACCATCTTCCCGCCCCCCGGAGCGGTCTTCACCGCCCTCCGCCTCACCCCCCCCAGGCGGGTGAGGGCGGTGCTGCTGGGACAGGACCCCTACCACGAAAAGGGACAGGCCATGGGGCTGGCCTTCGCGGTGCCCCAGGGCACAAAACTCCCCCCCTCCCTCCAGAACATCATGCGGGAATACGCCCAGGACTGGGATGCCACCCCGCCCCTGCGCCCCGACTTGACGGAGTGGGCGCGCCAGGGAGTGCTCCTCCTCAACACCATCCTGACGGTGGAGGAGGGAAAGCCCGGCTCCCACGCCCATCTGGGCTGGCAAACCCTCACCGACCAGATTCTGCGGGTCTGCAACGCCCTCCCCCACCCCGTGGCCTTCCTCCTCTGGGGAAAGCACGCCCAGGGAAAGCGCTCCCTCATTGACGAGAGCCGTCACGTAGTGGTGGCCGCCCCCCATCCCTCCCCCCTCTCCGCCTTTCGCGGCTTCTTCGGCTCCCGCCCCTTCACCACCACAAACCAACGCCTGCGGGAAAAGGGAGGGCGCCCCATCCAGTGGACCCTGACCCAAGACACCCTGTTCTGATTCCCCTGGCCCCCATGCCCTGACCCGACGCCAGAAGCGTATTTTCCCCTGGCTCCCCCTTCCCCCGTAAACCCCACCCTTTCGCGGGCCGCCCGAGGGGAGGATTCCTTCCCATCCCCAGGAACCCCATCCAGTACCATGCTGTATTTGCTCGACACCGCCAACCTCGACGAGATCCAGAAGGCCCAGGAGACCTTCCCTCTGGCCGGAGTCACCACCAACCCCACCATCGTCTCCCATGAAAGGCGGGAATTCTTCCCCCTGCTCAGGGATATCCGAGCCTGCATCGGAGACCGAATGCTCCACGCCCAGGTGGTGGGCAAAACCTGCGCGGAAATGCTCAAGGACGCCCAGGCCCTCCAGGAAAAGGTCGGCGGCAACCTCTACATCAAGGTCCCCGTCTCCCCCCAGGGATACATGGCCATGCGGGAACTGAAGAAACAGGGCTACAAGGTCACCGCCACCGCCATCTACACCCCCGGACAGGCCCTCCTGGCCGCCAACTGCGGCGTGGATTTCACCGCCCCCTACATCAACCGCATCGACAACATCAGCGGCATGGGCGTCAACGTAGTCCAGATGATTACCACCCTCTTCCGACTCCACTCCCTCCCCACCAAGGTGCTGGCCGCCTCCTTCAAGAACATCCAGCAGGTCAACGACGTCTCCCTGGCCGGCTGCCAGGCCATCACCATTGGCCCCGACATCCTCTGGAAACTGGCGGAACACCCCCTCACCGATATGAGCATCGACCAGTTCGACCAGGACTGGGAAGGCGTCTACGGAAAAGGAAAGCGCATCTACAATCTATAGGGGCAAACAGGCCGGGCACAAAGGGCTGGCCCCCGCCCCTCCCCGCCCCGGTCCTGTGAAAAAACTCCCTGCCCGCCCTGTCTCCGCGGCAGCGCCCCCATTCCCCTATGAACGGCGCTGCAGACGATATTGATGGGGCGGGAGGCCATATTTTTTCCGGAAGACCAGGCAGAGGTAGTTGCTGTCGCAGAAGCCGCATTCCTGTGCGATTTCCGTGAGGCTCTTGTCGGTGGACAGAAGGAGTTCCCTGGCGTGCCGGAGGCGGATTTTCATCAAGTGGCCGCCGAAGGTCTCCCCCATGACCTGCTTGAACTTCTCGGCGAAGGAGCGGTCACCCTGGGCAAAGAGCCGCGCCATGTCGGGGCGGGTCAGATGCTCCCCGAAATGCTTCTCCATATAGGACACCACCCGCTCCATCCGCAGGAGCGTGCTGTCCTCCATGGAATTCTGGCACTTTGTCTGCCAGCGGCAGAGTTGGATGAGGAGGCCATAGAAGAGGCAGGCCAGGCGAAGTTGATACCCCTCCTGGTGGCTCTGGAGTTCCTGGCTCATGTGCAGATAGACCAGGCGCACCTCCGTGAGGCATTCCGCGGAAAGGACCAGGCGCTGTTCAAAGCGGAAATAACTGCGGGACTGGGGTTCCAAGTCAAAGAATAGACGGAATCCCGGCAGATTCCCCAGGGAGGAGAAGGGAAGGGGCATCTCCTCCGGATACCAGATGAAATTCACCAACTCCAGGTTCCTCTGGTTGGTGTAGTGATGGAGCACCGAGGGCGGCGTGATGAAGGCATCCCCCGGCTCCAGATGATAGGTGCACCCCTGGTACGTGTAGTCCCCATGCCCATCCATGACTACCGTCAACTCGTAAAAGTCGTGGAAATGGGGAAGCCCCACGGACAATGTCCCCTTGGCCTGCCGCGCCAAAACAGGCGTGTCCAGGCCATGGGTCCAGTACCGAATGTCGGCATGGCAGAAGTATTGGGTGCCGTCCGGAAGAAACATCTCTCCTGAATTCTTGAAGGCGGTTCTTTTGCGCCTATTCTTCGTCACTCCTCGGTCACATGGGAGCCCATGCTCCCTCGGACTTCCTCGACTTGACGCAATACTCCCGGCCTTCAAGAATCCAGGCCAGGCACATTCCCCGCGAAGGCGGTTCCTTTGCGCCGCTGTCGGGCGATGTCGGGGGATACTGTATTCGTTTTTCCGAATTCTCCTATTTTTTCCATAAAAATAGGATGACTGATTTCCCGTTCCTGGATATGCTATGAAGGAGTGCAGGTTCCTTATCCCCATGCACGGAACGGTTTTCCTTTGACAAAGGTGGTTGGCCGATGAAGACAAAGACATTTCGAGAGAAGGCGCAGGCATGCCTTCCTGCCCTGAAGCATTGGTGCATGTCCCCCGTGGGGACTGTGGAGCCGGTAGAGGATCCGGCAGCCTGGCAGGGCGTGTCCATGAGACCTGCCGGGGAGAAGCGTTCCTACGGGAACGGGGAGCGGGTTTTCTTTGATTTTGGGGAGCATGCGGTGGGGCATGTGGAATTGGAACTGGCCTTGGACGGCGTGGATTTTGATTCGCCCCTCTTCCTCCGCTTTCTGGCGGCGGAGCTTCCCTACGAGTTCTCCTATCGCCGGGAGGAGTGGACCACCTGGCTCAGCCAGGCCTGGATGCAGGAGGATTTCGTGAAATACGACACCCTGCCGGCAAAGATCCGTCTTCCCCGTCTCTACGCCTTCCGTTACCTCATGGTGGAGGTCGTCGCCACCCCCAATCCCATTCGCTTCCGGAAGGTGCGGCTCCGGGCGGAAAGTTCCGCCGGACGCCGGCTCCCCCCGCCCCCCCAAGGCCTCCCTCCCCTGGAAAGCCAAATCTGGGAGGCTGGGGTGCGCACGCTGCGAAACTGCATGCAGACCGTCTTCGAGGACGGCCCAAAACGGGACCGGAGACTCTGGCTGGGAGACCTGCGCCTGGAAGCGCTGGTCAATGCCGTGACCTATCGAAACCCCCGCGTGGTGGAACGCTCCCTCTATGTCCTGGCCGCCGCCATGGAAAAGGACGGCATCTTCCCCTCCTGCGCCTATGAAGGGGAAATGCTGGGACGCCACGGCGCCCATGCCTACGAATACCCCTTCCTCCTCCCTAAAATCCTGGTGGAGCACATCGGATTCTACCAGCGACGACAGGTGGCCCGGGACCTCTACCAGACGGCACTCCTCCAGTTCAAACGGGTGGAAAAGGACTTCGACCGGGACGGACTCCTGCACGTGCCCCCGCCCCAATGGTCCGTCATCGACCAAAACCGCACCATGGACAAGACCGTGGCCACCCACTGCGCCTACATCTACGGGCTGGAGGCCATGGCGCAACTCTCCGACCTCCTGGGAAAGCCCGACGCACCCTCCCTGCGGAAACGCGCCGCCTGGCTGCGGAAGACCGCCCGGGCACACTGGCTGCAGGAAGACGGATTCTTCGCCACGGACCGGGAAACCGGCAGGGGCGACAGGACCGTGGCCAGCCAGGTCTGGGCCATCCTTGCCGAGGTGGTGACGGGGGAAGAGGCCGCCGACCTCCTGAAAAGGACCCTGGCCGAGGATTCCCTGGTGGCCCCCATGTCCCCCTATCTCCAGCATTTCCTCCTGGAAGCCTGCCGGCTGGTGGGCAACGAGGAGGCCCTCCACCAGGTGCTCCAAAGGTATTGGGGCGCCATCCTGAAGACCGGGGCCTCCACCTTCTACGAGGTCTTCAAAATGGACGACCCCTTCTACAGCCCCTACAAACAGGCCTGGGTCAACTCCGCCTGCCACGCCTGGAGCTGCACCCCCGTCTTCTTCCTGGCCCACAACGCCCGCGAAACACCCCGCGGAACCCCACATCCCCTCCCCTGAAGCCCACGACGCACTCCCCATGAAGCGACTCCTCTCCCTCCTTCTCCTCGCACTTCTCCCGGGACTCCCCCTCGTGTTCGCCCAAAGCCCGGAATACTATCGCCGACCCTATGAAATCCTGACCGGAGACCTGCCACGCCCCGAAAAGGGAATCCTGTGGTCCGCGAAAATCGACGGCCTGGACGCCTGGAAGGTCTCCGGCCCGGGAAAACTCTCCCTGGGAAACCAATTCTCCCTCTGGGACGAGGTCTCCGGAAGGCTGGAGTTCACGGGAAAGGGGCGCGTGACCCTCACCCCCGCCCCCGCACTGGTCATCCCCAAACCCGTCCACGGCCTCAGCCTCTGGGTCCTCTGCCCGGCCAGCGGAAAAACCACAAACCTCCTTCAACTCCAGGACGCCACCGGAAAGAAATTCACCCTGCGCACCCGCAACAACGCCAGCTTCTGGGCCAGGAAACCCTGGTGGTGCACCAGCTCCTTCGTCATCCCCCCAAAGGCCAAATTCCCCCTCTCCATCACCGGCATCGCCTTCGAAGGAGGAAAGGATATCCAGCCTGGAGACGCCCTCCATTTCGACATGGTCCAGACCTTCCAGGTCAATCCCGTCGACTATCCCCCGGAACTCACTCAAGGGCTGGACGACTATCTCACCACCGCGGACACCATGCTCCCCACCCCGCCTCCCGGAGATTTCCAGACCTCCCTGGCCGAGGAAGGGGGACGCTTCCTCTTCCGCTATGACGGACAGGACGGCAGCCTCCTATACGCCTACGAACCCAGGCGCGGGGACCTGGGGGAGGTGACGGCCGCCTTTGCCGGGGCCACCCCCTTCCAGCCCATGGCCGGCGCAGGCCTCCGCGCCAGGAAGGAGGGAGTGGCCTTCGCCCCCGGAGACCCGGAAATCCAGGGGACACTCCTGGGGACGGAGCGCCAGGGGGACCGCCTCACGGCCCGGTGGCAATGGACCAAGGGCGGCGTCTCCCTGGAGTTCACCTACTCCTTTGCCCTCAAGGGGCGCACCTTGGTCGTGGAAGCCCAATGCCAGGAACCCGTGGCGGAGGCCTTCGACTGCGGCGCCGTGAAGGGCTTCCCCGCCCCCCGGCTCTTCTCCCTCTCCTACCTCAACTACCGGTGGGACTATCCCCGCCTCCTGGTCAATGACAACGCCTTTGTCTCCCTCTTCGTGGATTGGTATTCCAGCAACGCCTCGGAATTCCTTGCCGGGGCAAGCAGGCATGGCCTGCAGGGGGCCAAGGTGCTGGGGGAAGACTCCGCCAGCCTCGCGGGAGGCACCCTCTATCTGCCTGTGAACCGGGGCGGAAAGAACCCCCTCCGGGAACGCCTCTTCCTCACCATCGCCCCCACCCTGGAGGATGTCCTCCCCAACATCCCCCACCCCCGCAGCAAATTTTTCGATGAGATGAAGGGGCTGGTCTGCCATACCCGAATGTACGAGGTGGGCGGCCCACAGGACGCACGAAGGGAATTGGACTACGGGAAACGACTGCGGGACTACGGGCTCAAGGACATCTTCCTGCGCACCCATACCGACGAGTTCCGCACCCCCCTCCACAGCAATTCCTTCACCTTCTCCCTCCGCGCAAACCAGGAGGCAGGGGGGGAGGCCGTCCTCCAACCCTTCTTCCAGGAAATGGCCCGGATCTTCCCCAGGGTCGCCCCATACCAGGACAACCGCGTCATCCACCCCCTCGCCGGAAAATATTTCCAGTACGACACCCTCATCCAATGGTCCGACGACACCCTCTTGGCCGGATGGGACTCCTCCTATCAAATGAACCCCCTGGCACAGCGGATGGCTTTCCAGGAATTCACCCCACGCTTCAAAAAGGGATACCCCTGGAATGCCTGCTACCTGGACGAAACCACCAATACCCCCCCCTGGGGCCTGGTGGACTACAACCCCCATACCCCCGGCGCCGCCACCTTCCGAAGCGTCATGCTCCACTACGCCAAACTCCTCCAGGAAATGCGCCAATACTACGGCGGCCCCATCTGGAGCGAGGGAAATGCGGAAATGTTCTGGGCAGGATGCCTGGATACGGGATACGCCCAATGCAACGAACCCGACGCACTCCCCATGCCCGATTTCAAAATCCGGAAAATCAACCCCCTGGAAAACATGAACGGATACGACCTGGGGAAAAACCAGGAAAGCGTGGACTACCTCGTCTCCGCCCAAATCGTCTACGGAAACATCGGACACCTCTGGGGAGGAAAGGAGGCCAACACCATCCTGGGACCCTATCGGGAGGACAAATACACCCCACAGGTCTTCCGAAACCTGGCCAAAAGCTACTACATGATGCGACAACTCCAGGAACTCTATGCCGGAGTCCCCGTGGAGGTAATCCAATACCAGTGCGAAGACGACCTCCTCACCGCCACCGATATGCTGAAACAAGGACGGAAAAACGAGGGAAAGGTCTACCTCCGATACCAGAACGGGCTGGAAATCTGGGTGAACCGAAATCCCCAGCAGGATTGGACCGTGGATGTGGACGGCGTGGAACGAACCCTCCCCCCCTTCGGATACGCCGCCGTCCTCCCAGGACAATTCCTGGAATACTCCGCCCTGGAAGAAGGACATAGGGTCGACTATGTGAGCGGGGACCTCTATGTCTACGTGGACGGCAGGGGCGTCCTGACCGATTTCCCGGAACTGTCCGCCGCACAGGCCTACGCCCTCCTGCCTGAGGAAACGACCACCCGGCTGGTCCCCGTCCCCTTCCTGGAGGAAGAAAGCCTGGGCAATCTCCAGGCCCACAAGGCGACACCCCTCGACGCTGAGGGAAATCCCCTGGAAAAACCCCAGGGCCTCGACCTGGTGGACACGGGATTGGGAAGAATGACGGTGACCCAAGAGGCTTTCCAGTGGCGCCTGGAATGACCCCCGCCACCCAATCGGCGCAAAAGCCCCCCTCCCCCCCGGGGGCCTTTGCCCATTTTTCCAAATCTTCCTATTTTTTATCCAAAGAATATTTTCATTCGGAGGATTTTTTGCCGATACTTTCCCGTGGACGGAGGGAATTCGCCATTCCTTTTGTCTCCATCCTTATCCTGCCCCCTTCCTGATTTTCCGGAGGCCAAAATACCATGAAACACCGTTTTACCCTCATTGAACTGTTGGTGGTCATCGCCATCATCGCCATCCTGGCCGCCATGCTGCTGCCCGCCCTCTCCAAGGCCCGGGAAAAGGCCCGCGCCATCTCCTGCACCAACAACCTGAAGCAACTCCAGCTGGGCAACATCCTCTACGCCGGAGACTACGACGACTTCCTGCCCATGATTGCCTTCTCCACCAGGCCCATGGGGGACGCCGCCGCCGCCCCCATCGTCTACGGAAACGGCATCACGGACGGTTACACCTACACCTGGTTTGGCGTCAACCCCCTGATTCCCGGAACCCCCATGTTCAACGCCCAATGGCTGAACAAAGACCCCGCCGCCAACCGCACCGCCAGTGGCCAGGAGGACAAGTCCGCCTGGCACAAGGTGACCCTCTGCCCCTCCTGCCCCACCAACCACCGGGTCATGGGCAACATCAGCTACCAGGTGTCCGCCGGCATGGGCTGGTACTACCGGGGGAATTCCGCCCAGTGGATGACCAACGCCAGCACCAAGGCCGCCGCCAACTGGCACCGCATCAGTTCCATCAAGTTCCCCTCCCTCCATGTGAACCTCTTTGACGGCAGCGCCGAAAACGCCATCGGCACCAATCTGCAATACTCCACCTCCATCGTGCTGACCCCCAACTACGTCAGCCACGCCTCCAATGTGAACAACTTCTTCCGACACAGCAACCAAATCAATCTCTCCCTCTCCGACGGCCATGTGGAGACGGTCGCCATCTCCAAGGCAAAGAGCACCAACCCCGATACCGGAACCGACTACCTGATCTCCGACTACTACTGGTACCCCAACTGCGACGTCTACGGCGGCGACAAGCGCTAGCGCCCTGCCTCAGGCCAAGCATTCGTGGAGGCATGGGAAAAGCCCCAGGGATTTTGGCCAGGACGGTAATGGGCGGGCTCTCCCCCGTCTTTACTCGCGCCGGCCAAAGGCACGCGGAGTTCGCCGCAGAGCCCCCCAGGGATAGACGTCAGCCCAACCCCCCTCCCTCCCCCGGGAATCGGCACAAGGGGGAGGGAGCCCCCCCGGAAAAAACGGGACTGGCAGGAAGGTGGACAGGCGGAAGGACAACACGCCCCCTTGCCTTCCCGGACTCCCTGCGCACATCCCACACCCCCCATGAAGAAACATCTCCGCATCGCCGCCCTGCAATGCAATTTCCAAAGCAGGGAAAAAACCCTGTCCATGCCGGAATTCTGGGCTGAAAACGGCTTTGACACGGAACAACTGCTCCATACCCACGCAGACCTCTACAGCGCCGTCTACGACCCCGCACGCCACAAGGCACTGGTGGCGGAATACCTGGAGCGCTCCCAGAAGCAGGGCCTCCAGACCATCATCTACATGAACTGCCATATCCTGGGCCCCTCCCTGGCACCCCATTTCCAGGACTGGAGCATCCAAAGGGCAGATGGCAGCCAGGCCCTCCTCTATGGCACGTATCCCGCCTGCTGCCTGAACTCCGGATGGCGGGACTATTTCTTCTCCTGCGTGGAATCCCTGGGAGACTTTGCCCTGGAGGGACTCTTCTTCGACGGCCCCGCCTACCAGGACTGCCATTGCCCCGCCTGCCAGGAGAAATTCCTGGCCGAGACGGGCAAGCCCCTCTCCCAAGCCACCCCGGCGGAACACCACGCCTTCACCTTGCGAAGCGTCCTGGCCTTCAAGAAGGCACTGCGCCTAAAGGTGAAGGCCGTGAACCCCCACTGGTGCATGTATTTCAACGAGGGCCTCTTCTCCGGAACCCACGATGCCGCCACCATGGCCGCCCATCTGGCCACCAATGACCTGGTGGGCACGGAAGGGGGATTCTTCTTCTACTGCGAACCCCGAAAACTCCCCTATTGGAGATGCGCGGCCTACGCAAAACTGGCAGAGGCCGTGGCCGGAGACCGCCCCACGGTCATCTTCTTCGCCGCAGACCATAAACCCTGGGGATGGTGCCTCCATACCCCCACGGAACTGCGCCTCTGCTACGCAGACGCCATCGGAAATGGAGCCAGCGTCTGGATGGGCATCCACAGCAACCCGGATAATTTCCTCACCCAGGCCGGACGCGCCGCCCTGGACATGGTGAAGTTCGATGCCCAAAACAACCTACACTATCAGGAAACAAAAAGCCGCGCGGAAGTGGCCATCCTCTACAGCTTCAATACCGCCAGCCATAGCCTGTGCCTCGCCGAAGAAAGCGATTTCTACGGAAAGGGCGGCATGGAGACGGAACGCCCCGGAAACTACCACGACGCCGTCCAGGGAGCCTGCGCCCTCCTGGAACACCTGAACCTCCCCTACGATATCGTGACGGACCTGGAACCCCGCGCCATGGAAAAATACCGGCTCCTCCTGGCCCCCAATGCCGCGTGCCTGGATGAAAAGACCCTGGAGGCATGCCACGACTTCACAAGCCAGGGCGGAACACTCCTGGCTGATGGACAGTTCGCTCAGTTCCAGGAAGACGGCTCCCCCCGGAAGGCACTCCCCCCCTGGCTGGGCATCCAACAGGTCCAGGAAATGGTCCACCAAAAACGCTTCAACTATCTCTCCCTTCAATGGGAAGGCTTCACCGTGGACAATGCCTTCGGATACATGCCCTCCCCCGCCTGGGTCTTCCCCGTGGCACCTCTCCCCAACGCAGAAATCGTTGGACGAATCCCCGCCCCCCTGAAGGGATGCTACGCCGCACGCCCGGGCACCCCTCAGCTCCCCGTGGCCATCCGCAATGCCGTGGGCAAAGGAAAGGCCTGCCTCTTCTCCGGAGGCCTCTTCGAATTCTACTACGGCTTCCCCCTTATCTCCCTCCGACAGTGGCTCCAGGCCATCCTCAAGGACCTTCACCTCCAATACCGCCTGGAAAACGCCCCCGCAGGGGTCTCCCTGACAGTCCGGGAAACACACCAGGGAAATCTCCTCGTCCACATCACAAACCACGTGGGTGCCCTCAGACCCCTGGATAATGTCCCCACCCTCCAAGGAATCACCCTGGACACCCCCGCACAGTGGCGCAAAGCAACACTCCTCCTGGGGAAGGGAAAGCTCCCCCCACCTGTTTCCCCCGGACGATTCCCCCTGCCCCCCCTGGAAGATGTCACCATCCTCCTCCTGGAACAATAAGGGGGGAATAAGCACGGAAGCGCTGCCGCTTTACACGGAGGGGTAACACGGAGAGCACGGAAACGCCCGGCAAGCCGGGCGCAGGTCGACCACAGAGAGCTGGCCCATGCTGCGCATGGACCAACCGGGGTTTTTACATTAAATTATTGATTAATTTGATTCTAGAAATCTAGTTATCTAGTTATCTAGAAATCTACCAACCTATAGTCTAGCGATACAACGGTTTTCCATT
>JAEDNB010000032.1 GCA_016302725.1 Lentisphaeria bacterium | reverse complement strand
TGCAAAGCCACCCCGCTTCCCCCCGCTTTTTTGGGGGGAGGGGGGATATGCCCTCGCCACGTAGCCAACCTCCCGCGCCATTCTATATTAGCCCCGTTTTTCCTGCCTTCTCGTCTCCTCCCCCCCCCTTTTTTGGACTTTGATTTCATGACTACCCGCCCATCCTCCTCCATCCTGCTGCCCGCGCTCCTGGCCTGCCTCGGATTCCTCTCCGCCGGCTGCCTCCACCTCCCCGTGTCCCAGGAGCCAGCCCCTCCCGTGGTCGCCCGCAGGGTGGAGAGCCTTGTGGTGGACGCCCGGCAGGGCGACAAGGCCTGGGAGGGCGCCTCGCCAATCACCCTTCTCCTCTACGACCCTGCCGAGGGGATGCCGGAGAAGAGCGTCCAGGCAGTCCATGCCCAGCCCTGCCCGGTGAAGGCCACCGTCCGGCTTCTCCACGACGAAAAGAACCTGTACGTGGGATGCCAGGTGGAGAATGACGACATCTGCTCCCTGGTTCCCCAGGACCAGCTCTTCCACTTCTTCCTGGGGGATGTGATGGAGGTCTTCCTGAAGCCGAAGGAGGGGAATGCCTACCTGGAGTTGTACGCCACCCCCTCCGGCCATAAGACAACCTATTTCTTCCCCAGCCGCTCCTGGGGCGGGGTGGACTTCCTTGCCCTGCAAAAGGTGCTTCCGGAGATGAAGGTGGCGGCGGAGGTGGAAGGCACCCTGAACGACTCCTCCGACCGGGATTCCTGCTGGCGCGCCGTCATGACGATCCCGAAGGCGCTGGTGGAGGAGAAGACAGGGGTGCCCCTGGCGCCAGGGCGCGGATGGCAGATTCTCCTGGCGGGCTACTCCCGTTCGTCCTACCGCACCTACGCCGTGAATTTCTCCTATCCCCTGCTGCCGGCCCTGAATTTCCATCTCCACGAGTATTGGGGAGAGTTGGTGCTGGAGTAGATTCCGGCGGGAGAGGGGGGCGCCTGTGCGCCCCTGGGCGTTTCCGTGCGCCCGGGGGAAGCGCATGCCATTGATTATCCTTCTGTTGCGGAATTGGTTGCCTGTACGTAAAGTATCCCCGTGGGGGCGACCCGGGAAGGTCGGCCCGCACAACAATCTTCGCACGGTCCACAGGGGAGAATCCCGCCATGAAGGAATACATCGACGAACTCTGCCGCATCACCTCCGAAGTCCAGGCCCGCCTTGCCCAGAAGCGCCGCGCCCTATGCCTCAGTTACCGCGACCTGGGGAAATTCTTCCGGGTGGACTGGTCCACCTTCCGGAAATGGGAGACCGCCTCCGTCCCCAGTGTCCGCTGCCGGCACTATCACCGGGATATGCTGAACCGGTATCTGAACGGGGAATTCGACCAGCAGCTGCTGATGGGACAAAGGGCCGGCGAGGAACCCGTGGCCGGCTGGCGCCTCCTGCCCCCTCAGTTGCACCAGTGCATGGAAAACATCACCGATACCTATGAACTCTGCCAAATGCGGCCGGAGTTGAGAAGCCGCCTCCTGGATGGCGTGGAGGAGGCAACCCGGGAAGCCCTCCGGGATTTCTGCCGCCTGCCTTAGCCAAGGGCAAGGCCCCCCCCGGACGCAAAGCCCCCCCACGCCACCACCCCCGACGGACGCCGGACGCCGTGTGCCGGGGGGAGTCCTACAGGAGGCGCCGTTCCTCCCCCGGGAGGAGATGGAGGCTTTGGGTGGGCAGGCCCGGACCCTTGACAACCACCTCGCCCCCTGCCTTGGAGTGGATGACCAATTCCGTCAGCGTCCCCTTTTCCCATCGGGCGTCCAGGGTGAAGCCTCCCCGGGCGCAGAGCCCCCGGAATGCCCCCTCCTGCCATTCCTCCGGCAAGGCGGGAAGCAGGTGGACAAGCCCGGCATGGGACTGGAGGAGCATTTCGGCGATGCCCGCGGTGCCGCCCAGGTTGCCGTCGATTTGGAAGGGGGGATGGGTATCCCACAGGTTGGGGAGGGTTCCTGCGGAGAGGAGGAGCCGGAGGATTTTGTAGGCGTGCTGTCCGTCCAGGACCCTTGCCCAGGCATTGAGGCGATGGGCCATGGCCCACCCGGTGGATTCATCCCCCCGCAGGGTGAGGGAGACCTTCGCCGCCTCCAGCCATCCCGGGGTGTTTTCGTTGATGATGGAGCCTGGCACCAGCCCGATGAGCTGGGAGAGGTGGCGGTGGTTTCGCTCCCCGAACTCGCCGTATTGGTGCTCTTCCCGGTATTCCTTCACCTGGCCGGAATCCCCCACGAGCACGGGGTCCAGATGGGGGAGGATTTCCTTCAGGCGCATGAGGAAGTCGTCTTCCGGCAGGGCCAGGGCCCGGGCGGCCCGGAGGGTGTCCCGGAAGGTCTCGTAGGTCATCTGCTGGTCGAAGGCGCACCCGATGGTGCGGATGTAGGGATGGAGGCGCCATCCGTTCACGGGCTTCTCCAGGGTCACGGTCTCGTCCATCTGTTCCGGGGAGGCGGAGGGGTCGATGAGCCAGGCGCCATCCTTTTCCCGCAGGCAATGCAGCAGGTATTGGGACATGCCCCGGAGGGTGGGGTAGACTTGCTTCAAGACCTGGGGGTCCCGGGTGAAATCATAGTAGTCCCAGAAGAGCTTGGCGGTCATTCCGCCGGTGCCGGGGCCGGAGTGGCCTTCGGGGTCCCCCGCCCCCTCGATGGAAAGGGGCCAGCCGCCGGTGCCAATGCACCAGCCCGCATCCTCGAACTCCTCCCCCGGGCGCAGCCGGGCCAGGGCTTCCCTGGCATGCACCCTGGCGCTGGGGAGGTAGGCGTAGTGGTAGTCCGCGTAGGATTCGAAGAGAGGGGCCAGGTTGGTGGAGAAGACAGGCCAGTAGTTCATCTGCACGTTGATGTTGTGCCAATATCCCGCCGTCCACGGGCTGACATCGTAGACATTCCAGATTCCCTGGAGGTTGCAGGGGAGGGTGCCCTTCCGGGAGGAGCAGATGAGGAGATACCGCCCGAATTGGAAATAGAGCTCCTCCAGGTACCGGGACGGGTCGCCGTGCCGGTTTTCGTCCAGGAGTTCCTCTGTGCTGACCCCCTCTTCCAGGGTGCCGCCCAGGTCCAGGGCGGCGGTGTCGAAGAGGGCCTGGTAATCGTCCAGGTGGCGCTGGCGAAGGGCCTCCCATCCCAGGGACATGGCGGCGCGGAGGGTTTCCTCCACCACTTCGTGGGGATGGGGGTAGGGGGCCAGCTTCTTTACGGGGTCCTCCTCCAGGAAGACCCGGGGTTCCATCCGGTAGTTGGTGGCCCCGGTGAAATAGACGGTGAGCGCCGTGGCCCCGCGGAAGGCCAGGGCCCCATCCTGCACCAGGGCCTCGCCTCCCTGGAGCTCCCAGCGCAACTGCCCCTCGAAGGACAGCTGGAAATACTGCATCTTCCCCTGAAGGAGGATTTTTTCCCGGTCAATGGTCATGGTCCCCTCCTTGCCGTGGCCATTTCCGGGGATGAGGCCAAAGTCCTTGCAGAAGGGGATTTGGGCGAAGAGGCGTCCATTCAGGGCGCCGGGGTGGTCTGCGGTGAGCCGGATGACCGCCACGCGGTCAGGATAGGAGGTGAACATCTCCCGGCGGAAGCGGATGCCCTCCACGGAGTATTCCACGGTGGCCACGGCCTCGTTGAGGGAGAGGGTGCGCCTGTAGTCGGCATATTCCTTTCCCTGGTGGTCCATTTCCAGGAAGTATTCGCAGAAGTTGTTCAGCCCCTCGGGGCCGGGATTCACCAGGGAATTCTCCGTGATTTGGATGCGCTCCACAGGCACCCCGCCGAAAATCTTCGCGCCGAACCAGCCGCAGCCCAGGGGTAGGGCATAGCGCTCCCAGCCATATTCCTTGTTCCAATGGGAGTCCACCAGGTCCAGGGTGCCGTCCGGCTTCTGGATGACATCCGGCCTGGTGCGGGGTTCGCTTTGGGGAGAGGGAGTGAAATATTGGAGGAGGTAGGGTTTCATGGGGAGGGCTTCCTGGGCGGCCAGGAATGGGAGGAGGGCAAGAAGGAGAAAGGGGAGGAGCCGGAAGGGCATGGATGGGGGAGTCGTCTCTGGGGCGGAACTTCTGGGGGAGGCTTTCCGTGGCGGCGGCATTCCGTGCCGGGATCCCGGAACGGGAAATTAACATAGCCCGGAGAAGGAGGGCTTGTCTGCCCCCGCCTGGATTTCCGCCCTCGCGGCGACTACTATATTCCGCGCCGTTTCCGAAGGAATCCCCCCCTCTCTCTTCCTCCTCTCTTTCCCCGGTTTCCCCCATACCCCATCATGAGCAAGTTCAAGTCCGCCCTCTTTGTGCTTCTTGCCTTGGCCTTCCTTTTCGTCCCCTGGTTCTGGGTCCCCGCCCGCAACTGGGCCCCCGGACTGGCCGTCCTGTTCGGCATCCTCTTTTCGGTGCTGTGGGGAAATCCCTTCCTCTCCTACACTTCCCGCATTACCTCGCCCCTCCTGGGGGCCACCATCGTGGGCATGGGCTTCGGCATGAAGTTGATGGAGGTGCTCCAGGCAGGGGGAAGCGGCTTCCTCTATACCCTGGTGGGCATTTCCCTGGGACTGGGGCTGGGCACGCTCCTGGGGCGTTTCCTGAAGATTCCCCGGAATGCCTCCTGCCTGGTCAGCGTGGGCACCTCCATCTGCGGAGGCAGCGCCATTGCGGCGGCGGCCCCCGCCCTCCGGGCGAAATCCCACGAGATTGCCATGGCTTCCGCCACGGTCTTCGCCCTGAACGCCGTGGCCCTCTGGGTCTTCCCCTTTGTGGGCCACAAGCTGGGCTTCACGGAAGAGCAGTTCGGATACTGGGCCGCCCTGGGAATCCATGACACCAGTTCCGTGGTGGGGGCCTCCATGGCCTACGGCGAGGAGGCCCTTCGCATCGGAACCACCGTGAAGCTGGCCCGGGCCCTCTGGATTATCCCCGTGACTCTCTTCATCAGTTGGTTCGTGGCCGAACCCGAGGAGGGGCAACGGCGGAAATTCCAGTTGAAGGTGCCCTGGTTCATCCCCTGCTTCATTGCCGCCGCCGCCCTGGTGACCTTCCTCCCCCAATGGCTCCCCGCCACGGCAAGCGCCGTCATCGCCACAGGCGGCTTCCTGAAGGACCTCTCCAAATATCTCATGATTGTCACCCTGTTCCTGATCGGCGCCAATCTCAGCCGGGAGAAGCTGAAGGAACTGGGCCTGCGTCCAGTCCTCCAGGGACTGGCCCTCTGGATTGTACTGGCCACCCTGTGGTGCCTCGCCATCTACTGGGGATGGGTCAAGACAACCGCCTGACCACACGCCCCAAAGCCATAGCCAAAGCCATAGTCTATGCCTGCGAATGGCGGGGGGGGAGGGAGGCACCCGAAGGGGAGGCCCATCTTCCCCAGCCATGCCACCCTCCCATAAGGAGGAGGTCCGGGGCAGTCAAGAATCCATAGGAGGGCTTCCCGATGCAGGGCCAGGAGGAGTTCCTCCAGGCAGGGGAGCACCCATCCGTATACTTTCCGGTCCTTGGCAAGGTGCAGGAAGCGGGAGAAGAGGGAGAGAAGGAAGGCCGGCGCCATGGCACGAATCCCCTTCTGCATCCGAAGGCCGCCCAATCGGCGGGAGACAAACCAGCTCTCCCTCCATTCCCGCAGCCAGAAAAGGGAATGGGCGTGGGTGGGCAGGCACCCGTGGCTCTCCCCTCTCTCCCATCTCCCCAACGTCGTCGCCCTGATTTGCAATATCTCCGCCGCTTCCCGCAGGGAAAGCCCCTCCTCCTCCCGCCGAATTCTCCATTCCCACCCCTCCTCCCAGGAAATCCCCCGTCCCATGGGAGTGTAGGTCCGTATCTCTTCCAGAAAACGACTTGTCTCCAGGATGCGCCCGACGCCAGCGCCCAAGGGAATCATTCCACCTCCTTGTACGTCTGTGATTTCCACACTGCCAGGGAAGCATTTTCCTCGATAATTCCGCCTGGTACTCTATTCGCCGCTCCCTGAATCCGTGCACCATGCGCCAGGGCTGGAGGGGGCTGGCGGCGGGGGGCGATGCGCCAGGGACTGGCGAAAATCTACATGTGCCTAGGCTGTCGGACATGGGGGAAAGTATAAGAAATGCACGGGGTGGAATTTCGTGATATCTGACATGTTTCGGGAATCCCTGGAGAAGGGGGCTGGGCTATAGTAACCGGGCATTGGCGTACGCCTGCCCCGTGCCGAGTCCCCGCTTCTCCCGGCTTTCCCCCGCACCTGTCGCCCCGCCGTCCCCCCATTCCCCCATTATGCGAACCCATCGTCTCTTTTCTGCAACCCTTTTCCTCTTCCTGTCTCTTTTTGCGCTGGCCGTCCCTGGGGCCTCCGCCGGCAATTTGCTGCCTGGGGATTCCGGCTATGAGTTGGGGCTGGGCTATTTCCGGCGTCCCTGGTTTAACGGGACGATGAACCTGGAGCTGCGGGAGGGGGAGGATGCCCCCCAGGGAAGGGGCTATGCCTATGGAATCTCCTCCCCCGGCCAGGCCATTGGGCTTTCCGGGGAGCGTATGGCGTTGCGGAAGAATGTCCCCTACGTGCTCTCCCTCTGGGTCCGCGCCTCCCGCCCCCAGAGGATTCGGATGGCGACGGTCCACGAGGGGTGGAAGGATACCCAGTTCCATCCCTTTGAGGCGACGCCCCAATGGAAGCAGGTCGTCCTTCCCTTCACGGTGGGGTTCGATGCCATCTATTGGCTCCTGCTGGAATACACCAACGAGGGGACGGAACCCCTGGAGGTCTGCCTGGATGCCGTACAGCTGGAGGAGGGCACCCAGCCCGGCCCCTTTGCCAACCAGGATGACCTCCTGACGGTGGGGGAGGTGCTGGGGGGAAACACGGGGGTCTGCTTTGTGGGCGAACCCATGCAGGCCCGCCTGGGCGCCCTGAAGGCGGCCGGGGAAACCCGGGACTGCGGATACCGCCTGACAGTGACCAACTACCGGGGGGAGACCGTCTTCTCCCGGGAAAAGCAATGCCTCTGGGAGGAAGGACGCTTCCTGGAAGACCTCCCCCTTCCCTCGGACCTCCCCGGACTCTACGTGGTCCGCATCCAGTGGCTGGATACCACGACAGGGACCGAGGTCTCCCGCATGGAACGCAGCTATGCCGTGGTACGGCCTCCCCTGCCGGAAGACCCGGAGGTGGAACCCTACATGGGGGTGAACAGCGCCATCTTCGACGCCCTGCGCCGGGTGGGGCCAAAGTGGGTGGAGTTCAGCCTGTGGTGGCGCTCCTTGATGCCTTCGGAAAACCAGGTGGACTATGACGATTTCCTGAAGAGAATCCGCCACGCCAAGGCCCAGGGATACCGGGTGAAACTCTCCCTGGTGCATTTGCCGGCCTCCCCGGAGTGGGCGCACCGCCCCGAAGAGGTGGCGGAGGCAAAGGCCTGGGGATTGACTCCCTCCATGGGCTTCTTCGGCACAGAGGAGGCTCTGGCAAAATTGAGCTCCGCCTTCGAGGAACTGATCCGGCGGGCGGGAAATGACGTGGACCTGCTGGAAATCGGGGGCGAGGACGAACTGATCAGCGGCTCGGAACCCTACTATCGCCGAAAATATCCCCAGGATGTCATCCATGGAATCGTCCACGGACCGGTGTGCCGGGACTTGGCACGGATCACCACGGTGTATCTCCAGGCCGCCCGGCGCGCCCGCCCCGACATCCCCATCGCGGCAGGACGCCCCAGCGGAGGCTCCGCCGCCTATCCCGATTTCGAATTCTCCCGGATGGTGCTGGAAAAGGTGGAGGGGGAATTCCAGTTCTTCCCCATGGATTGCTACTCCTTCCGGATGCGGTATCTGAATGAGGCCAACATGCCCAACATCGGCTCCCCAAACCTGGAGTTCCCCGGGGTCTTCCAACGGGCAAACCGCATGACCCATACATATCTCCAGGGACAGAAGCCCTTCGTCTCCGAATACGGCTTCGCCATCGACAACCGACTCTCCGCAGACCACCCCCTCCAGCAGGAGGAGTGCCGCCGGATGCTGGCCGCCGCCTTGACGGCAAAGCTCCTGGGCTCCCCGTATTTCTTCTGGTTCAATACCTTCGGATGCGTCGAGGATAAGGTCTTCGACTATGGAATGTGGCACGTGGACCAGCCTATGCTCCTGATTCCCGCCATGAGCCAACTCTGCCGGGTGGTGGAGGGAGTCCACCAATATGACAGCCGACTGGGAACCCCGGAGGGCAATCTGAAAATGGGGGTCTTTGGACAGAGGAACCAGGCTGTCCTGGCAATCTGGACGGAGTTCCGCGACAATCCCCTGCAACTCCCCCTCCCCCAGGGCACAAGGCACCTGGATTTCCTGGGAAACCCCCTGCCGGACCTCCCACAGGACGAGGCAGTGGCCACAAAACTCCCCCAGTATTTCGTGCTGGAAGGAAATGGGGCCTACGCCTTGCTGAAGGAGGCAATGGAAAAGGCGGAGGACCGCAATATGAATCTGACCGCTGCCCTGCATCTGGGGGCGGGAAGACAGGCAACGCTGGAACTGAAAAGCACAGAGCCCGGCTCCAACGCCGCCGCCCGCGCAATCCTGACATTCCCGGATGGCTCCACGGTCGCCGCGGAGAAGCCAGAGGGGACGCCCTTTCCCTGGCGACTCCCCGTGGAACTGGCTCCCAACGCCGAAAGGGCGGAACTCACCCTGGAGGACGCCCGCGGGATGACCGCCAAAAGAAGCCTCGCATTCCCCGCCCAACGCTTGGCGGAAGGGGAAAATCCCCTGGCACTCTTCGGAGAACAACGCTCCGAGATCCTCCCCCCAGACCCCTGGATCCGCTGGGACGGAAAGGAGGACCTGGGCGGAACCATCCACGCTACGGTGTCCAAGGATAGCCTCGTCCTGACGGCGGAAATCCAGGATGACTTCCATTGCAATCAAAGGGAGGGAACACAAATCTGGGATGGCGATTGCTTCCAGTTCGCCCTGGTGCCAGAACCCGTCCTCCAAACAGAGGGAAATGGGGAAAACTACGGGCCACATGACGTGGAAATCGCATTGGCACTCACCCCACAGGGGCCGCAAATCGCCGTCTATTCAGGCGCAGCACAACTCCCCCCACTGGCGGCAGGACGGGATTTCCAGGTGCGCCGGGACGAAACGGCAAAGGTCACACGCTACCAAATCTCCCTCCCCAGGGCCTCCCTGGGATTGCAACGCCCTGGACAGTATTTCCGCTTCTGCGCCGTTGTCATGGATGACGACGAGGGCAGCGGACAGTCCTATTTCTACCAACTCTCGCCAGGCATCACCGGCGCAAAGAACGTGGCCCTGATGCCTCTCTTCCAGATGCCGTAAAACACGGAGGGAAAACACGGAGGGCACGGAAACCGCCCTGCGGGCGGCACGGAGACCACGGAGGTTTTAAACACGGAGGGCACGGAAACCGCCCTGCGGGCGGCACGGAGACCACGGAGGGGGCAGAGCCTGCTATGCAGGCTCCGCCCCGGGAAAGATTCCCGATTTCAACAATCCAAAAGCAACCCCGTTTGGGCCATGCAGAGCATGGACCAAACTTCGGTGCTCTTCGTGCGCCCGGCTTGCCGGGCCTTCTGTGGTCTCCGTGTTAACCACTCTGTGGTCTCCGTGTCTATAAACTGTGCCTTCCGTGTTTCAGCGGGGGCTGGCAATATGCTGGTCCAGCCAGGCGAGGGCCTCCTCCCGTGTGGGGAAGGGATGTTCCAATTCGTAGTCGTGGCAAGCCTGGAGAGTGTTTCCCAGGGCGATGCCGGTATGGAATCCCCGTTGGAGGAGATCCCTGCCATTGATAAATGGTTTTGGGGGATGTGGCCTTTGGGTTTCCTCCCGCCATTCCTGGACCAGTTGTCGATGTGCGTCCAGGTTTCCCCATGAGGCGAGAGTATCGAGGCGCACCACTTCCAGGAGGAGCGGGAAGAGGGGTTCCTGGAGGGCTCGCCGCCTTTTGGCGAGTTTTGCCTGAAGGAGGTGTATGGCCTCCATGTGCCTTCGCACCAGGTAGCAGGCATGATGGACTGTCGTGTTGTCCAGTCGGAGTCGTTGCATGGCCATTTGGGCCACCAGTTCCCCTTCCACGTCGTGTCCATTGAAGCGGATTCGGTCTTCCGCCTCCTGGTATGTCGGGGGTTTCCCCACATCGTGGAGGAGGGTGCCCCAGGCCAGCCAGCGTCTTTCCTCCTGTGTGGCGCAGTTCAGTTCGCCCCGGTCATTGAAGCGAAGGGCAGCGGGGATTTCCTCCTCCCCTGTTTCCGTATCCGGATTTGGCGGGGGGGCGAGTCGTTTCATGGTTTCGTCCAGGAATCCCAGCACCTTCAGTTGATGCTGCCACACATCCCCTTCCGGGTGGAATTGCGGGGGTTGTGCGATGCCCCGTCCCCTGGCCACCTCGGGCAGGACGATTTCCAGGAGCCCGGCCTTTTCCAGCAAATGGAAGGCCTGGCGGGAGGCCCCGTTCAGGAGCATTTTCTCCAATTCATCGCGGATGCGTTCCTGGGAGACGGCGGGCAGGAGTCGGGGGGCGCACTGCTTTACCGCCTCCCAGGTGCTCTCCTCCAGGGCAAAGCCCAGGTTGGCGGCGAAGCGGATTGCCCGCAGGAGCCGCAGGCGGTCCTCCTGGAAGCGCTGGACGGGCACCCCCACCGCCCGCAGGAGCCCCCTCCGCAAATCCGCCTCCCCCCCCACGAAATCCAGGACGCGGGAGGCGATGGGGTCGAAGAGTAGGGCATTCACCGTGAAATCCCGCCGCTTTACATCCTCCTCCATTTCCACGAACTGGATGGCGTCGGGGTGCCGTCCGTCGGAGTAGTCCGCCTCTCCCCGGAAGGTGGCCACCTCGTAGTGGGTGCCTGTGGGGGAGACCACGATGACGATGCCGAACTGCCGTCCCACCGCCACAGTCCTGGGGAAGAGCGCCTCCACCTGTCCGGGACGGGCATTGGTGGCGATGTCCCAGTCATGGGGGTGGCGTCCCAGCAGCATATCCCGGACGCATCCTCCTGCCAGCACGGCCTGGAATCCCGCCTGTTGCAGGGTTTGGATGATGGCCAGGGGTTCTTCGGGGCACTGGAGGCGTGGGGATGTGGCGTCGGCGTCAGCCATGGGGGTGGGGATTAGCACCAGACCGTGGGGATGGGGGCCTCGCGGCTTCCGTAGGTGAGGAAGACATCCTCCCTGTGGAGGTCGGCCAGGGACTGCCTGGCGGTTTCCATGGCCAGGTCGTATCGATTGCACTCCTCGCTGATATGGGCCAGGAGGACGCTTTGGGTGTTGCGGGAGACAATGCGGGGGAGGAGGTCGGCGGCCTGTCGATTGGAGAGATGTCCACTTCCCCCGCAGATGCGGTGCTTCAGTTCCCAGCTGCGGTTGGAAGTGATGAGCATATCCGGGTCGTAGTTGCTTTCCAGCACAAGCACATGGGAGTCCTTGAGGAAGGACTCCATGAGATTGGTGGGGTGGCCCACATCCGTGGCGATGCCCACCTTGCACCTCGGGGTGGAAAGCACATAGCCCACGGTTTCCACATCATGTTGCACGGGGAAGGTGGAGACGGTGAACTGGGCGCAGGAAAAGGAGTACCCCGCCTCGAAGGTCCTGGACAGGAGGGAGAATTTCTTGCCGGTGTGGTGTTTTTCGTGATATTCCAGCACCCCGTCGAAGCATTTTTCGGTGGAGTAGACGGGGAGTCCATATTGCCTTGCCGTGGTCTCCACTCCCTTGATGTGGTCGGAGTGCGCGTGGGTGAGGAGGATGCCGCAGAGGGACTCCTCGGGGATGCCGCACTGCATGAGGCGTTGCTTCAGGGCGCGATGGGCGATGCCGCAGTCCACCAGGAGGGTCTTCCCCTGGAAGGAAATGGCAATGCAGTTTCCGTTGCTCCCGCTGGCCAGGAGGGTGACGCCGGTCTTGGTATCCATAGGCTAGGAAATATTGTCTGGGGAAGAAAGGGGGGCTTCCCGAATCCGAAACGGCGGAGCGGGCTGCCCCCATGGAGAGGGTGGGGTGGCGCAGGGAGGGGGCCGTGGGTGGGGCTAGGCCTCTTCCAGGGCGATGCGCGCCACATTGGCGGAGACATCCTCGCCGGCCGCCCCCAGGCGACGGGTGAACTCCTCCATGCCCTGGAGGGTCTCCTCCCGTTGCGCGCCGCCTGGGAGGATTGCCTGCAGGGCCTCCGCCAACTTCTCCCCGGTGCATTCTCCCTGGAGGAGTTCCTGAAAGACCCTGCGGCCGCAAACCAAATTGGCGATGGTGATGGTGGAAATCCGGATGAGGCGCTTGGCCATCCACCAGGAAAGGGGGCTGATTCGATAGGCCACCACCACCGGCAACCCCAGCAGGGCCGCCTCCACCGTCACCGTCCCGCTGGCGGCGATGGCCCCCGCGGCGCGGGTCATCCATTCCCGGGTATCCCCCACGGACCAGGTGAGGTTCAAGGGCAGGTGGGGGCACTTCCGGGCCAGTTCCTGGGCATATTCCAGGATGGCCTGCCGGGGCAAGGGGATGTGGAAGTGCAGTTGGGGGGCGTTCCTTTGGAGGAGGGCGGCCGCCTGGAGAAAGGGGGGCAGGAGGCGTTGGAGTTCCTGGCGGCGGGAGCCGGGCAGCAGGAGCACCTGGCTGGGATTCCGTTGCGCCGGGATTTGGCGGTAGGGGGCCAGGATGCCGAAGAGGGGATGCCCCACGAATTCCGCCTGGAGAGTGGTCTTGGCGTAGCAGGCCGGCTCAAAGGGGAAGATGCAGAGCATCCGGTCGCAGGATTTCGCCAATTTCCAGACCCGCCCGGAACGCCAGGCCCATACCTGGGGGCTGACATACCAGACCACCCGGATGCCCAGGGCATGCAGACGCTTGGCCAGCATCATGTGAAAGCCCGGATAGTCGATGAGGACGACCGTCCGGGGACGCTCCTGGATGGCCAATTTGACGATTCTCCGAAGGAGCCCCAGGAAGAAGGGGACGTGTTTCAGGCATTCCCAGAAGCCGATGAGGCCCAGTTCCGTGGAGTCCACAAAGGTATCCACCCCCGCCTCCCGCATCCGGCTCCCCCCCATCCCCCGGAGGCGCACCCCCGGCGCCTGTGCCTGGATGGCCTGGGCCAGGGAGGCTCCGTATCCATCCCCGGAGGTCTCCCCCGCCATAATCCAGAGGGGGGCGTCGGCGGCGTGGTGGGAGTTGGTCATTGGATGGCTCCGCTTCTTCGGTTGATGCCCGGCGCCAGCAGATAGGCCCGCAGGAGGCGTCCCACGGGAATGGTGTCCACCAGGAAGGCGTCGTGGCCGGATTCCGTCTTGATTTCCACGTAGGTGACTGGCTTGTTTTCCGCCAGGATGGCGTTGACGAACTCCCGGGCTTCGGCGGGGGGGTAGAGCCAGTCGGAGGAGAAGGAGACCACCATGAGCTCCGCGTGGAGCCGCTGGCAGGCCTTGCGGAGGTCGCCGTCTCCCCAGGCGCCGGCGGCGTCGTAGTAGTCCATGGCCCGGGTGATGTAGAGGTAGCTGTCCGCATCGAAGCGCTCCACAAAGGATTTGCTTTGGTGGTTCAGGTAGCTCTCCACGGAGAATTCCGCCTCGAAGCCCTTCTGGGGATCCCCCGCGTCCAGGCGCCTCCGCCCGAAT
Organism: Lentisphaeria bacterium; assembly: GCA_016302725.1. Classification (GTDB taxonomy): domain Bacteria; phylum Verrucomicrobiota; class Lentisphaeria; order Oligosphaerales; family Oligosphaeraceae; genus UBA1724. The sequence goes on along the minus strand of JAEDNB010000032.1, from coordinate 1,162 downwards.
TTGAAATCCATCCCCTTCCCTGACAGGTAGGTGATGTGGGCCAGCATCCGGGCCACCGCCAAGCCATTGGAGGGACCCTGGCGCTTGCCAAAGTAGTCGCCTCCGGCAAAGTGGACATCCCGCATGATGGCATTCCGGGCCACGGCGTTGAAGCCCAGCCCCTGGGCGGAGAGGCGCGGCCCGGAGGCCATGATAATGCACTTCCCCATCATCCGGGGATAGCGCAGGGCCCACTCCAGGGTCTGCTGCCCCCCCAGGGACCCGCCGATGATCGCATACAGGTGGTCAATGCCCAATTTCTCCAGGAGGGTCTTCTCCATCACCACCCAGTCCCCCACGGTGACCATGGGAAAGGTCAGGCCATAGGGCTTGCCTGTGGCGGGATTCAGGGAGGATGGCCCAGTGGTGCCGTAGCAACTGCCCAGCACATTGGCGCAGACGACGAAAAACCGGTCCGTGTCAATGGGCTTGCCAGGGCCGATGACGGCATCCCACCACCCCGGATGGGTCAAACGCCATTTCCGCTCGGGATGGCCCGCCGCCGTGGCATCCCATCCCGCCACATGGGCATCCCCCGACAACGCATGGCAGATGAGGATGGCGTTGTCCTTCGCCTCGGAAAGCTCCCCGTAGGTCTCATATTCCACCTCCACTTCCTCCAGGCGCGCCCCGCTCTCCAAAAGAAAGGGATGGGAGGCATCGGCAATCCGAAGGCGGCGGGGCGTGGTCAACCCCACCGAGGAAAGGGAATCCGGCGGGTCGTACTTGCGGTTCTTGGGGTCGGTCTTGGTCTTCTTGCTCCTACAGGACATGGACGTGGATAAAGGGGGAGAATTGCGGAATGGCGCGTACTGTAATCCCCCTCCCTCCTCCCCGCCTGAAACACGGAGGGCACGGAGTGGTTAACACGGAGGGCACGGAAGGCCCGGCAAGCCGGGCACACGGAGGGCATGGAGTGGTTAACACGGAGAGCACGGAAGGCCCGGCAAGCCGGGCACACGGAGGGCACAGAGGGGCAGAGCCTGCTGCGCATGCTCCGCCCCGGGGAAAGATTCCCAATTTCTACAATCTAAAACAACCCCGTTTGGGCCATGCGCAGCATGGACCAAACCTCCGTGGTCTCCGTGCCGCCCGCAGGGCGGTTTCCGTGCCCTCCGTGTTT
>JAEDNB010000237.1 GCA_016302725.1 Lentisphaeria bacterium | reverse complement strand
GTTTCTTCAGGCGTTCCAGCTCCTTGCCGGCCAGGGTCAGCTGGGCCTGGGTGCGCTCCCGGGAGGCCTCGTTGTTCTTCAGCTGGGCCCGGGCGCTGGCCAGGGCGGATTCGTAGGTGTCCGGGTCGATGAGGGCAATGACCTGGTCCTTGACGATCCTGGAGTTGTAGTCGGCGGAAAGGGAGATGATCTTTCCCGTGACCTGGGTGGTGACGGAGACCTCCTTGATGGGGGCGATGGTGCCCGTGGCCGTGACTTCCTGGGTCAGGGAGCCCCGTTGGATGACCTGGCTCCGGTAGTAGGTGGGTTCGACGGGACGGGGCCGGTTCCGGTACCAGTGGATGCCGTATCCGATGCCTCCAAGGATGAGGCAGTACAAGACGAACTTCAGGCTCTTTTTCAACATAGTGGGGAGGACGAAGGGAGGGGAAGGAAGAAAGGGGTCACGGGGTGGAAGGGGCTTGGCCTGGCTGGGAGGTGTCACCGAGAAGGTTGGCGATGGCGGCCTGGGCTTCCAGGTAGTCAAAGCGGGCGTTCACCGCCTCGGCCTTGGCGCTGGAGTAGGAGACCTGGGCGTCGGTTCGGTCCACGCTGGTGGCCTTGCCATTGCGGAACTTCTCGTTCACAATCTCCAGATTCCGCTGGGCGGCCTGGGCGGCCAGGTCCGCCACCTCCTGGGAGAGACGGGCGCGGGAGGCCGTTAACGCGGCGCTGGTGAGGGAACGGAAGAGGCTCTGTTCTCCATCGGCGTAGCTGCTACGGGCAATTTGGAGGGAAAGCATGGCCTGGCGGATGGCGTTGGTGAGGCGTCCCCCTTGGAAGAGGGTCTGCCCCAGGGAGAGCCCGCCATTGAGGTTCCAGAGCCAGGGCAGGCCGGGATTCCGCCCGGAAACGCTGCCGCCCAGGGAGAGGGAGAGATTGGGGTAGAGGTCGGCGATGGCTTCGTCCAGGGCCCCCGAGGCCACCTGGACCCGATAGCGGAGGGCGGCCAGGGAGGGAGAGGTCGTCCTGGCCGTCTCCATCAGTTCCCGGGGGTCCTGGGGGTATTCCTGCAATTGGCATTCCCCCAGCTGATATTCCGGGACTTGGGTCAACCCCAGAGAGCGGTTCAGGTCGGCCCATCCCAGGGCCACGTCGTTGGCGGTGGTGATCTCCTTCAGCCGCGCCTGCTGATAGTCCACTTCCGCCTTCAGCACATCGTATTCCGTGGAGGATCCCACGGAGCGTTTGGTCTTCATCTGCTCCCAGTGGTCCCGATATTGGTCTACCGCCTCCTGGGCCACGGCGTGGAGCTCCATGGCCCGGCATAGCTGAAAATAGTTTTGGCGCACCTGGTAGAGGGTGTCGGCCTCCTGCTCTTCCAGGGTCTTGCGGGCGGCGGAGAGGCTGTCCTGGGCCTGCCTCACCTCGGCGGCGGTGCGTCCGAAGTCATAGAGGGTGAGGCTGAGGTTCACGCCGCCGCTGTAGTTTCCCCGGTTCCGGGTGCTTTCCCGGTGAGGGTCCGTGTTCTGGGTGGAGCGGGAGTGGGAGAGGGAGGAGGAAAGGCTGGGCAGAGAACCGGCCCGGGCGTTGGCCAGGGAGAGCCGGGCTTTTTCCACCTCCAGGCGCATCTGGTAGAGGGAGGGCTGGTATCGCAGGGCAATCTGCTCCAGCTGGGTCAAGGTCAGGATGCGCCCCTGGGTGATTCCTGCTTCCTCGGCGGTCACCGTCCGCTCCCCCGGCGGGGGGGCGTGATCTTCCCGCTGGAGCTGACGGGCTTCCCGCACCGTGGCGCAACCAGTGGCCAAGGCCAGGAGCAAGAGAAAAAGGAGAAGGAGATTGAGGAGGCGAAGCCGGGGAGGAAGGGAGGGGAGGGGCATGGCGTCCAGGGAGAACGGGAGGTGGGGGAAAGGAGGGAATGCGAACATAACGAAAATGCCTTGTGTTTATTGCCCATTTCGGCCGGGAAAGCTCCGAAAAAGAAAAAAGCCCCTTCCCGGGGAGGGGGAAGGGGCCGAAGGAAGAATTCCTCAAAAGGGAGGAGCCTACCGCAGATCGCCACCGGGCATGTTCACGCCAGGATACCAGTAGTAGTCAGTCTTGATGTAGTACTGCCCGTTGTTCATGGTCTTGAGCTTGCTGATGGGAGCGGCTTCCACGTGGCCGTCGGTGAAGGAGAGGTTCACCGCCAGGCTGTGGCGGGCGTAGTCCTCGGGATAGGTGGCCATATAGCCGGCGGAGACGAAAATGGCATCGGCATTGTAGCCGCCCACGGTGCCGCGGACGCAGCCGTCGGTGTAGTTGACGTGGAGGCTGGGGTATTTGATGGAACTGACGCGGTGCCAGGTGGCGGAGTCGGCGCCCGACACGCCATTGTAGGCCTCGTGCCAAGTGTAGGAGCGGATGATGGCACTGTCACTCATGCCCAGGTTGGCCTGGTACCCGATGTTGCCCATGACCCGGGCGCTGGTGGGGCAGGAGGGGCACAGGGTGACCTTGTGCCAGGCGGACTTGTCGGCGCCAGGGGAGACGCGGTAGGCGGCGGGGTCCTTGTCCAACCACTCCTTGCCGGTCATGGGAGTGCCGGGAATCAAGGGATTCAGGGTGAACCAGAAGACCATGATGTTGGTGGTAATCCAGTCGCCGTGAACGCCGCTGGAACTGCTGCCGTCGGTGCGGTAGCTGATGGGGGGCAGGAAGTCGTCGTAGTCCCCGGCATAGAGGATGTTGCCCAGCTG
>JAEDNB010000031.1 GCA_016302725.1 Lentisphaeria bacterium | reverse complement strand
TGGGCGCCGCCTTCTCCAGCGAAGACTCCGTCCTGGGCTTCCTGGAACTCTCCGAAACCAATTTCAGCCTCTCCAAACTCCTCAAGGGCGAAAAGCCCAAGGGGGACGGACAGCGCATGCGGGCCTATGTGGCCCTGGGCTCCGACACCACCAACGTGAGCCTCTCCCTCACCGAGCCCTCCCTCTTCGACGGCCCCTTCGACCTGACCAACGAGATCTTCCTCAACACCCGCTACGAGGACGAATACGATGAACGCCACGTGGGCTACGCCATCTCCCTGGGGTGGCCCGTGGCCTTCCAGCTCCCCTTCCTCCCCAGCCACACCGAATACTGGCGCATGTCCGCCGGAATCCGGCTGGAGCACATCCGCATCTCCAACCTGGACGACGAGGAAAAATTCGACGAGGATGACGGAAACTACCCCGACAGCGTCCCCTTCCCCAAGGGCATGAACTACTCCATGCGCCGGGACGAGGGCGGGGAATTCGCCAACCGCCTGGTCCTCTCCATGGTGCGCGACACCCGGAACCACTACGTCTTCCCCAACCGGGGGAGCCGCGTCATGCTGGACGCGGAATACATCACCCGGGCCCTGGGCAGCTACGCCGACTACCTGAAATTCCACGCCGGCGTGGAGTCCTACCACCCCGTCTACCAGGACATCTTCCTCCGTCTCTCCGCCGACGCCCACGCCGCCCAGCACTTGAGCGGGGACGACATCAAGATCTTCGACCGCTACTTCGCCGGCGGCTACGGCACCATCCGGGGCTTCAAGCGCCATGACGTCAGCCCCGTCAACCGCAACGAGAACTCCATCGGCGGCCAGACCATGCTGGTGGGCACCGCCGAACTCATCAAGCCCGTCAAGAACTTCATGTTCCTCAAGCTCTTCTGCGACGCGGGCAATGTCTGGTGGGATTCCTTCGACGCCGACCTGGGCGACCTGAACGCCTCCCTGGGCATCGGCGTGCAGTTCCGGCAGATCCCCATCCGCCTGGACTACGGCTTCCCCATCCTCACCCAGGGCGAACACCTGGACGGCAAGAGCGGCCGCTTCCACTTCAGCATCGACTACTCCTTCTAGCCTGTCCGGACCGGGGAAGCGGACAGGCGGTGGCGCGGGAAGCCCGCAAAAGGGGCAGCCGGCCCATTTCCCGCCTTCCCTCCCCCTTCGGGAGGGGGCGCTGCCCGCCCCTTCCCTCCCCCCATGCGGATTCTCAACGGCTACATCGCCAAAAACCTGCTGGGCACCCTGCTCATGGCCCTGGGCATCCTGACCTTCGTCATGATGTCCGTCCACCTCTTCCGCATCTTCGCCATGCTGGCCAGCGGGGTCGCCCCGGGGGTGCTGGGGCGGGTGCTGCTCTGCCTGCTGCCCGACGTCCTGCGCTACGCCCTGCCCTTCTCCATCCTAGTCTCCACGGTGCTGGTCTTCAGCCGCATGAGCGCGGACAATGAGATCGTGGCCCTGAAGGCCTCGGGGGTCAGCCTATGGCAGATTACCGCCCCCGCCCTGGTCATCACCCTGCTCCTTTGCGGGGTGGGCGTCTGGCTGGGAATGGTGGCGGCCCCCGCCCTGCGCTACGAGGGGGAGCAGATGCGATGGCAGGCCATGGGGGAAAATCCCCTGGCCCTCCTGGAGCCGGGGACGGTCACCAGCCTTTCCGGGCAAGTCTCCATCCGCGTGGGGGAGCGGGACCCGGAGAGCGGGCTCCTCAAGGATGTGCATATCTACCAGTTGGACAAGGGGGGGGACACCCTGCGGGAAATCACGGCGGAGGCGTGCCGAATCCTTCCCCGCCCCGAGGAGCGGGACCTCCAGCTGACCCTCTACCGCTTCACCATCGCCCAGCGGAATGTCGCCTCCCCGGGGGAGCCCCCCCCACGGGAGGAGGAGGCCGACGCCGGGAAACCCCTGGGGAAATCCCCGGATTTCCTGGCCGGGGAGACCCTCACCCTCCATCTGGAATACGGCACCGTGCAGGACCGCAAGTCCCTGGGAAGGAAACTGAAGATGATGCCAGTGGAGATGCTCATGGGCGACCTCCTCTGGAACCGATCCCAGGGCAAGGAAGTCTCACGCCACTGGTATGAATTCCACTACAGGCTCGCCCTGGCCTTCTCCCCCCTGGCCTTCCTCCTCCTGGGAATCCCCTTCGGCATCCGCAACCGGAGAAGCGAGGCGGCAAGCGGGCTGCTCATCTGCCTGGCCATGGCCCTGGCCTACTATGGAGTCATCCTCCTCTGCGAAGCCCTGGTCAAACACCCGGCACTCCACCCGGAATTCCTCATCTGGCTCCCTAATCTCCTCTACCAGGCGGGAGGACTGGCCGCCCTGGCCAACCTCTCCCGGCATTGAACGCGCCCCATGAACCCCTTCAGGCCCATCCCACTCCTCCTTGCCGCCCTGGCGCTCTGCCTCGCCCCACTCCTCCCGGCCCTCACCTGGGAAGACTCCGACCAGGGCTTCCTCGCCCCCGAAACCCTCCTGCGGCTGGCGCAGGAAGCCACCCCCGAGCGTTTCCCCGACGCCGACCTGGTCGTCCTGGAAAAACTCACCCGGCTCCAATACCAGCCCGACGGCAGGTTCGTCCAGGTGGACGACACCGCCATGAAGGTCATGACCCTGGCCGGCGTGGAAAGCCAGCGCGTACTCAACAGCTACTACAGCGCAAACTACGCCCGGGCCAAAATCTCCCTGGTCCAAATCATCCGCCCCGACGGCACCGTCCTCCCCCTGGACCTGGCCTCCTGCACCCAGGAGCAGACCGAGACCTCCCAGATGGACGCCAACATCTACGACCCCAACCACCGGGTCATCCGCGTCACCGTCTCCGGCCTCCAGCCCGGAGACATCCTCCGGGCCGTCTACGTGGACGAGACCCTGAAGCCCCGGGTCCCCGACAGTTTCAGCGACTTCTTCTCCCTGGAGGGGGACAGCCCCATCCTCCACGCCCGGGTAGACCTCCATGCCCCCAAGGCCCTCCCCCTGCGGAGCATCGCGGTGAAGGACCCCCAGGGAGGCGGCCCCCTTTATAAGAAAAGCGAGGACCCGGAGGGAGGTGTCCTCCACACCTGGGAGGTGCGGGACGTGCCCCAGTTCTTCCCCGAGCCCTCCATGCCCCCCCCCTATGCGGTCACCCAGCGGGTGCTGGTAAGCACCTTCGCCGACTGGGAGGAGGTCTCCCGGTGGTATGACCGCCTTTGCGAACCCCGCCTGAAGCCCGACGCCGCCATCCAGGAAGCCGTCCGGACCCTGACCCAGGGATGCCAGGACCAGGATGCCCAGGCCCTGGCCCTCTTCCATTTCGTCTCCCAAAAGGTGCGCTACATGGGGCTCACCCTGGAGGACACCGCCCCGGGATACGAACCCCACGACGTCACCCTGACCTTCACCCAGCGGGCAGGGGTCTGCCGGGACAAGGCGGCCCTGCTGGTGGCCATGCTCCGCTGCGCCGGCCTGGAAGCCCACCCCGTCCTCATCCACGTGGCCTACCCCAAGGACCCCGAGGTGCCCCAGCCCTTCTTCAACCACGCCATCGTCGCCTACCGGAAATCCCCCGGCTCCCCCTGGGTCCTCATGGACCCCACCGCCACCAACACCCGGGACCCCCTCCCCGCCTACCTCTCCGACAAGAGCTACCTGGTGGCCACCCCCCAGGGCGACCCCCTGCGCCAATCCCCCGTCCCCCCCCCGCAGGAAAACCAGGTGCGCATCGACACCATGGGGCGCCTCTCCCCGGAGGGGGAGCTCTCCCTCCGCACACGCCTCTCCTTCCAGGGGCTCCCCGACAACATGTACCGGAACTTCTTCCTGGACGTCACCCCCGAGGAGCGCCGACTCTTCTTCCAGCGCAGGCTGGCCGCCGCCCTGCCCGGCGCCACCCTCACCCGCCTGGAAATCCTCCCCCAGGACCTCCAGAACCTGGAGGAACCCCTCCAGGCGACCCTCGCCTACACAGTCCCCGAGGCCCTGGTCGCCCCCCGGAAGAAGGACGGCTCCCCCGACCATGCGCCGGGGGGCAACGCCCTCCTGGACCCCCCGGAACTGGCCAACGCCTTCGCCATGTCCATGACGGTCTTCGACAACGCCTCCCTGGACAAGCGCCGCTTCCCCCTGGAGGCGCAGTTCACCAGCGCGGTGGTGGAGGAGATTTCCCTGGAACTGCCCATGTCCCTGGAACTGGTGGCCCCCCCCCGCTACTCCTCCTGGGACACGGAGGCCTTCTCCCTCCGGCGGGGGATGGAGGCCAGCCAGAGCCGCCTCCACCTCGCCAGCGCCTACTCCACCAACGCGGTGCGCCTCTCCCCCCGGGAATACGCCCAGTTGAAGGAGGCCCTTGCCCAGAAGGAGGGGGATGACCGGAAGATGGCCCTCCTCCGTTTCCGGGAGCCCGACGTCCAGGAGGCGGAGGCCCCCGTTGCGGAAGAGCCCGCCCCGAACCTGGAAATCCTGGAGAAGCGCACGGTCGTCCAGCTCCTCTCCCCCGGCAGCTGGAGCGTGGAGGAGACCCTGAAATACCGGGTGATGACCTATGCGGGCATCGGCTCCGCCGACACCACCTTCTCCTTCAATCCCGCCTGGGAGGAAGTGGAGGTCCTGGTGGCCAAGGTCACCAACGGGGAAGAGGTCCTGGAGACGCCGCCGGAGAACATCAACCTCATGGACGCCCCCTGGGTGGCCTCCGCCCCCCGATACCCCGCGGAAAAACTCCTGGTGCTCAACCTGCCCGGAGTACAGGTGGGAAGCCTGGTGGAACTGCAAATCCTGCGGAAGGTGCGAAGCCGCCCCTTCTTCTCCTACAGCGCCGCCCTCCGCGGCGACTATCCCGTCCGCCTCTGGACCCTGGACATCCTCTCCCCCCGCTCCCTGGAGCCTGAACTGGACTACCTGCCCCGGGGATGGATGGATATGCAACAGGACACTCCCAAGCCCATCTCCCTGGAGCAAAGGCGCTTCTCCCTTCCCGACGACATGGTGCGCCTCAGCCTGACCGCCCAGGAGATCCCCGCCCTCCACCAGGAAAGCGCACGCCCCCCCGCCTACGCCTGCCTGCCCAGCGTGGTCTGCTCCGCCGGGGAATGGGAGCGCTACGCCCAGGCCCTGCGCAGGACCGTGGAGACCCTGGGGGATGGCGGCGCCCGCATCCGGGAACTGGTGGAACCCCTCCATGCCCTCCCCCCCGAAGAAAAACTCGTCCAAATCCGGGAATGGATGGAGAAGAATGTCCGCCCCACCCAGCCCGGCTTCCACGAAATCCCCCTCGCCTGCCTCACCGCCCCCGAAACCACCGCCCGGGACGGCTACGGCAACTCCGCCGACCGCGCCATCCTCTACTGCGCCCTCCTCAAGGCGGCGGGCTTCCAGCCCAGGCTCTACCTGGCCACCCAGGCCCCCCAGGCCAAACCCCTCCAGCTCTTCTACAAAAAATACCCCCGCCCCTCCCTCTTCGACACCTGGCTGGTGGCCGTCTCCCTGGACAAGGAGGAAATCTGGTTCAACGACCAAAGCCAATACGCCCAGTTCGGCACCAGCGCCTTCGACCACTGCCTCCTCCTGGACCTGGACTCCGGCTCCCTGCGAACCATGGCCCTCCCCAAGGAATACCAGGACCACCCCGTCAGCCTCTGGAAACTCCAAATCCGGGACGACGGCTCCGCCCTGCTCACCGTCCGGGAAACCGTCCAGGGCAGCGCCTTTGGCAGGACCCGGAAACGCTACCAGTGGATGACCCCCGAGGAACGACGCCAGCACTACGCCAAACTGGTCAGCGCCATCTCCCAGGACGCCACCCCCGTCACGGAAGACCTCACCACGGATTTCCGCCACTACCCCGGGGAAATCTCCTACGCGGTGAACCTGGCCCACTGCGCCACCATGGAGGGGGACTTCTGCTACCTGACCCTCCCCGCCGCCCTGGCCGCCCCCCTGGCCTATGCCAGGGCACCACGCCTCTTCCACCCCCTCTACCGCCCCTCTTTCCAAAGCAGTGAAATCCACCTGGAAGTGGAACTGCCCCCCGCCTACCCCAGACTCCTCATGGCCCCCGCCGATTTCCTCTGGAAGGCTCCGGACGGCGCCGGCACCATCGCCTGGAAAAAGGAAGCCGACCCCGCCCGGGAGGGAGCCCCCCGGCGCCTCCGCTTCACCCTCTCCGTGGACATGGCCCCCGGCATCACCACACTGCACCACTACCCCCAATACCAGGAGGCCTACCGCAGGCTCCTCCATCCCGACGCCGTCACCCTCCTCCTCGCCCGCTGACCTGGCCGCTCCCCCGCTCTCAAGTTCCCCCGCTCTCAAGTTCCCTGTTCCCATGCCTTTCCTGCCCGTCTCCTCCTACCACTCCCCCATCCATCTCGGAGGACATTTCCAGACCATCTATCCCAGTTTCTTCCAGAAGGCCCCGGAAGCGGACTACCAGCGGGAAAAACTCCCCCTGGAAGACGGGGACTACCTCTACCTGGACTGGGCGAGGTGCGCCGACACCCCCGCCGATGAACTCCTCATTGTCTGCCACGGCCTCTGCGGGCACACCCGCCGGCACTACTGCCTCAGCATGGTCCATGCCTTCCGGGAAATCGGCGTAGACTGCCTGGCATGGAACTACCGGGGCACCGGGCAGGTGGACAACCAGACCCTCCACATCACCAGCAACAACTCCACGGGCGACCTCCACCAGGTCATCCAGGCCGCCATCCAGCGGGGGTACCGGAACATCTACCTGGTTGGCTTCTCCATGGGGGCCAACATCATCTTCCTCTACCTGGGCAGGGAGTGCGACATCGTCCCCTCCCAGGTGAAGGGAGCCGTGGGCGTCTGCGGCCCCATCGACAGCGCCACCTCCATCCAGAAGACCCACAAGGCCCTCTTCGGCGTCTACGAAAAGCATTTCATCCGGAAACTCAAGCAGCGGGCCGCCGCCATAGGCAGGAACTTCCCCGGCCTGGACCTTTCCGCCACCATGAAGGCAAAGACCTTCCAGGACTTCGACAACGCCTTCACCGCCCCCCTCATGGGCTTCGCCAACGCGGAGGAGTACTACACCGCCTCCAGCTCCTTCCCCTACCTGGAAAGGATCCGCGTCCCCGCCCTGCTCATCAATCCCGTCAACGACCCCCTCCTCACCCCCAACTGCTTCCCCGTCCAGAAGGCGGAGAAAAACCCCTGCCTCTACCTGGAAATCCCCCAGGACGGGGGGCACTGCGGCTTCCTCACCGCCAAGGGGAAGGAGTGGTGGCCGGCCGACCGCGCCCGACAATTCATCCAGACTGTCGTCAGGGGAAAGGACGCTGCGCCTTCCCCCTGAAACCCACCCCAGCCCACAAGGAGGATTGCCATGTCCATTCTCACCATCGCACGAGAACACGGTGCCTGGACCGCCAAGGCGGCGGAATGCCTGGCCCAGCGGCTGCAGGCCACCATCCTCAACAAGGAGGAACTGGAAAGACGGCTCCTGGAAGCGGGAATGAAATCCAAGCTCTTCCGCCAATACGACGAGCGCAAGCCCGGATTCCTCTCCGCCTTCTCCGCCGACCAGGACATCTACCTCCTCTATCTCAAGGGCGTCCTTCTCCAGGCCGCCAGCCAGGGGAATGTGATTGTCCTGGGCAGGGGGGCCCACCTCCTCCTCAAGGGACTGCCCAACTGCCTCCGGGTGCGCCTGGTCGCCCCCCTGGAATACCGCCTGCGGAATGTCCAGGAGGAATACGGCTATGACCAGGAAACCGCCAACCGCCTCATCCACAAGTGCGACGCGGACCGGGCGGGGTTCTTACACTTCCACTTCAACGAGGAATGGGCGGACGCCTCCCTCTATGACCTGACCATCAATACCTCCACCCTCTCCCAGGAACAGCTGCTGGACCTGCTGGCCTCCCAACTGTCCTGCCGGGTCACCCCCCCGCAGGAGGAGGAGGCCCGACGCCTCCTGGGAAACCGCCTCCTGGCCCAGAAGGTGGCCACCGCCCTCCTGGTGGAGCAGAAAATCTCCCTGGCCTTCCTGGACGTCCTCGCCGACGACCAGGGGCGCATCACCCTGCTGGGCGCCACCACCACCGCCGTCGCCGCGCACCAGGCCGCCGAGGCCGCACGGCACATCCCTGGAGTGACGGAGGTGGTCAACCAAATCCGGGTGGCCATGGAAATGGTCCACCCGCCCCATCACCTGTGAGGGCCACGACGCCATGGATTTTCTGAAACTGGAGGGAAAATGGGTTCTGGTGACGGGGGTGGCCAACCGGCGTAGCATCGCCTGGCACGTGGCCCAGGGGCTGCGGGAAGCCGGCGCCAGGGTGCTCTTCCTCTTCCGGGACCGGGAACTGCTGGAAAGGAACCGCCCCCTCATCGGGGAGGAGGCCCCCGCCTTCCCCTGCGACCTGGAAAAGCCCGGGGAACTGGCCCCCATGGCAAAGTGGGTCGCCTCCCACACCCCGACCCTCCACGGCCTCCTCCACTCCGTGGCCTTCGCCAACTACTCCCGGGGGCTCCTCCCCTTCCACCAAATCCCCCGGGAGGATTTCCTCCAGGCAATGGACATCTCCTGCCTCTCCCTGCCCAGGCTCTGCCAGGCCCTGGCCCCCCTCCTGGCCCCGGACGCCTCCGTGGTCACCATGTCCATCTCCTCCACCCGAATGGCGGCGGAAAGCTACGGCTACATGGGCCCCGTCAAGGCCGCCCTGGACTCCACCGTGGTCTTCCTGGCAAAGTCCCTCTCCGCCTCCCTCTCCCCTGACATCCGGGTCAATGCCGTAGGCGCCGCCCCCCTGAAGACCAGCGCCTCCGCCGGCATCCCAGGCTACGTGGACGCCTATCTCTTCGCGGAAAAGGCCACCATGCGACACCGGGCCCTGGAAACCCGGGAGGCGGCGGACACCGCGCTCTTCCTCCTCAGCCCCAGGGCCAGCGGAATCAACGCCCAGACCCTTGTGGTGGACGCCGGCATGGGCGCCAATTTCTTCGACCACTCCATTCTCCACCCGGAACCGTGAGGATCACCCACGGCCCCGCCCCCATCCCCCCACGCCTCCTCCCCCCATGACAACCCCCTCCTCCGAAGAAATCCGCGCACTCTACCAGGACGCCATGGTCCCCACCTACAACTTCTCCACCCCCATCATGGTGCGCGGAGAGGGCTCCAGACTCTGGGACCTGGATGGACGGGAATACCTGGATTTCACCACGGGCATCAGCGTCTGCAGCCTGGGGCACTGCCACCCCGCCGTCTCCCAGGCCATCGCGCGCCAGGCCTCCACCCTGATGCACTGCTCCAACCTCTTCTGCAACCTGAACGCCCCCAGGCTGGCCCACGAACTCTCCCAGAGGGGCATCCAGGGAAAGGTCTTCTTCGCCAACTCCGGCGCAGAGGCCAACGAAGGCATGCTCAAGACCGCCAGGCTCTGGGGCTCCTGCCACGGGGGAAGGCACGAGGTGATTGTCTTCCAGACCTCCTTCCACGGGAGGACCCTGGCCACCCTCGCCGCCACGGGTCAGCCCATCTTCCGCCAGGGCATGGAACCCGACATGCCGGGATTCGTCACCGTCCCCTACAACGACCTCCAGGCCGTGGAAAAGGCCATCTCCCCCCGCACCTGCGCCATCTTCCTGGAACCCGTCCAGGCGGAGGGGGGCGTCTATCCCGCCACACGGGATTTCCTCCAGGGCCTGCGGCGCCTTTGCGATGAAAAGGGACTCCTCCTGCTCCTGGACGAAGTCCAGACCGGCATGGGACGCACTGGCTCCTTTTTCTGCTTCCAGCAGTATGGCATCCGGCCCGACGCCTTCTCCACCGCCAAGGCCCTGGGCAACGGAATCCCCCTGGCATGCTTCCAACTCAGCCGGAAACTGGCGGAACTCCATAAGCCCGGACTGACCCACGGCTCCACCTTCGGAGGAAACCCCCTGGCCACCGCAGCGGGACTGGCCGTCGTCCAGGCCTTCGACCAGGAAAAGGTCCTGGAAAACGTCATGCGCCAGGGCCAGGCCCTGCGGGATGGGCTGGAAGCCATGAAAGCCCGACACAAGGCCATCCGCGACGTCCGGGGAATGGGACTGCTCCTGGGAATCCAATTGGACGACGCCCTCCCCGAGGCCACCGCCAAATGCCGGGAGAAGGGCCTGCTCACCCTCACTGCGGGAAAAGGGGTCATGAGACTCCTCCCCTCCCTGAAAATCACTTCCCAGGAAGTCCAGCAAGCCCTGGAGATTTTTGACGAGGCGATTCCGATTTAATTATGTAACTTATTTAATATAAATAGGTTACATTAACAGAAACCCCCTCTCTCCCCCGGTCTTTTCCAGGGGAGGGAGGCCAACCCCCTGGAGAAACGAAGATGTCCTTCTGCCGCGCACTCCGATTCGCCCTGGCCCTGCTTCTTCTGGGCCTGCTTCCCGGCTCCCTCTGCGCCAAGACCATCCGCCACTACGACCAGAACGGGCGCTCCACGGGCTACACGGAAATCGACAGCCGGGGCAACGCCCGGCACTACGACCAGAATGGACGCTATACCGGGCGTTCGGAGACCTCCTCCGACGGCACAGTCCGCTACTACGACCGGAACGGGCGCTCCACCGGGAGGGCCACCACCTCCCCCGACGGCACAGTCCGCTACTACGACCGGAACGGGCGCTCCACCGGGAGGGCCACCACCTCCTCCGACGGCACGGTCCGCTACTACGACCAGAACGGGCGCTCCACCGGAAGGACCAATGGCACCCTCTCCCCCGCCCAGGCAGGCAATCCCGCCAGGCGGTAGCCCCCTTCCCCCCATGGAAGCTTCCCAGTCCCCCATCCCAAAGCGCCGCGGACGGCGCTGGCTTTGCTACGGCGCCCTGACCCTGGCCCTGGCAACGTCCTCCCTGCTTCTCCTGCTCTTCGCCGCCCCCGCCCTCTTCGGATACCCCCACTGGTTCCGACAGGCCCTGGCGGACTCCTTTGCCCCGGAGGGCGGCACCTGCCATATCCGGGCCATGCAGGGAAACCTCCTCACCGGCCTGGAGTTGAACGACGTGGAAGTGAAGGCCCCCCTGCCCGCAGGAGAGGCGCGCCTCTTCCTCCCCACGGCCTTCCTCTCCTTCCGCCCCCTCCCCATGCTCCAGGGGAAACTTGTGCCCAAGGAAATCTTCTTCACTGGCGGACATGCCACCCTCTCCCCCCATGCAGACATAGACACGGACACGGACACGGACTTGGTATTCTCCCCCCTCTCCGGTCAATTCTATCTCACCCTCCCCAAGACCCTCCTGGGAACGCTCCAGGGGGAACTCCAGGGGTTCCGCCTCTCCCTCCTGCTCCATCTCACGGAACTGGACGATGCGGAGGAATGCCTCCAGGCCCTCCTCCCCCACGCCCCGGACGCCCCCCGACTCCCCCTCCCCGGGGAAGAAACGGCCGAAGCCCTGGGGAACACCCCCCTCCCGGAGGGGAAGACGGCCGAAATCCAAGGAAACACCCTTCCCCTGCCTGCTTCCCTGCCCCGGCTCCAGGAGCAATTCGCCCGCTTTGCCCAAGACGCCGGGGAGATGTCCCTCTCCCTCCGCCTCACGGGAAGCCTCAAGGACCCCGATTCCCTCGCCCTCCAGGGAGAGGCCTCCGTGGCGGACAGCGAATTCCTGGGACGCGCCATCGCCCTGGCCCGGGCCAGTTTCCTGCTTAAAAGAAGCCACTTCTCCCTCGATGACCTCCACATTGTCTACAACCCCCTGGAAGCCCTCCGCGCCCAGGGAAGCGTGGATTTCCTTTCCCGGACTGTGCAGGGAAATGTGCAGGCCGCCTGCATGCCCCGCACCATCCTGCGCCTGGCGGACCTCTCCCCTGCCCTCCTCCCCCCCTGGCTCGTCTTCACCTCCCCCATGACCTTCCAGGGCACGCTCCCCCCCACCCCCTGGAATCTCCATGACGCCGCCCCGCAAATCGATTTCTCCACCCAGGAATTGCGGGTGAAGGGGCTCATCCTCCCCCGGGTCGCCGGAACCCTCTCCTACCAAAGGGGCGGACTCCGGCTCCAAAACCTGGAACTTCTGGGCCCCGCACAGGAATGGACCGGAAACCACCCCCAGTCCCTCCAGGGCGAAATCGCCATGGACCTCCAGGAAAAAACCCTCCAGGGAACCCTGGAGGGCACCCTCAATGTCAAGGAACTCCTCCACGACCTGGAGTTGCTCCAAAGCCGGGACACCCCCCTGGAGGCCTTCACCAATGCCACCCTCCAAATCCGGCTGGAACCCTCCCCCTGGAACGACTGGAGGGCATGGAAGGCCTCCGTCTCCCTGGGACAGGCCAAAAGCTCCCTGGGAAAGTTCCACCTGGCCGACTTGAACCTGCACCTCCAGGCCAACCAGGGCAACCTCGCCCTGGACGCCTCCTCACACCTGGCAGGGAACTCCCCCAACCAACTCTCCCTGCACCTGGAAACCTCCCCTGCCCAGGACCCCCGCCAGCCCATCCGCCTCCTCATCCGCCCACAGGTGACCCTGGAAGGCCAGGAAGTCCTCTCCGGACAGGGCGCACTCCTGTGGACCCCCTCGGACTCCACACTCCAAATCGCCGACGGGGAATGCCTCTTCCGCCCGGAACTGCTCTACCAACTCCTCCAAACCCCGCTCTCCCTGGACGGAGAATCGGTGCTGGCCTGGTTCCAATGCCTGGATCCCGGACAGCCCGCCCGACTCTCCTTCTCCATGCCCCAACGCCATCTCCTCAATCCCCAGCAATCCTGGGATTGGGAAAAACTCCCCTGGCAACTGGAAGGCACCCTGGACATGCCCCAGATGCAGATGAAGAAAACCCGCTTCTCCCGCATCTCCTCCCGCTTCCATCTCACGGAAACCCAAATCTCCTTCCCCCAACTCCAGGGCTCCCTCCAGGATTCCGACTCCACCCTCTCCGCCGACCTCACCATCCTCTTCCACCCCTTCCGCCTCTCCCTGGAAAATCTCCGCCTGGCAGGGCCGCCCCTCTCCTTCCGCAACCTCCTCCACGACCCCGGCGCCATCCAAATCTTCGATACAATCTGGGAGGGCTTCCAATGGGAATCCCCTGGCACCACCCCTGCCAACGAACAATGCCTCATCCAACTCCCCCTCCTGGAATACCGAAGCTACGAAGGGGACAAATGGAACCTGAACCTGGCGGGCACGTTGGAGGCCCGCCACTTTCGTTATCGGGGACTTCCCCTCCATTCCCTCCACGCCACCCTCTCCCTGAAACTCCCCGAAGAGGGGCTCCGCCTCACCAAAATCTCCCTCCAACAAGGGGAAAACCCAGACAACCGCTTCTCAGGAACCCTCTCCCTGGATTTCCATCGGGGCACCAGCGGAGTCTTCCACGGAGAAAAACACTCGGGCGAATTCCCCACCCTACCCCTGCTGGCAAGCCTCCTCTTCCACGACCCCGGAAAACTCCAGGACTTCACACTCCCCCCACAGGCAAATTTCACCCTGCATGGACAGTTCCACCAGGGCATGCCCGCCTCCCTCTCCATGGAAGGCACCCTGGATACCCCCTCCCTCCAATACAAAAACATCCAACTCCAAAACCTCCAGGGTAAATGGAAGTTCCTCAACAACAGGCTCGTCTGGGACTTCCCCACCGCAGAGTTCTTCCAGGGCTCCCTCGCCACCACCGGATTCTACGACCTCACTCTCAAAAAATCCGAGTTCCTGGCCAACGCCACTGGAGTCCCCCTCGCTCAACTGATGAAACTCTCCCAGGGTAAACTGGTGGACCCCGACTTTCCCCACGACGACCGAAAATACACCCCCGACACCCTCCCCGGAAAACTGGACGCCAAAGGACATTTCGCCATCCTCAAAGACTGGGGCGCAAGCCCCATCTTCCTGGAAGGAAACGGAACCCTACACCTCCATGAAATGGACCTCTGGAGGGTCCCTACCCTCACTACACTGGGAAAAATCATCTCCCGGGGCACCTTCCGATTCTTCTCCAAGGATAAAATCGCCTCCCTGGGAAAAATCTCCACCCTGGACGCCGATTTCCATTGCTGGGGAGCCTCCATCGCCTTCCAGGACATCCGCACCGATGGTTCCTTCATCGCCCTCCGCGGAAACGGTATCTACCGACTGGACGACAACCAGATGAATTTCCAGGTCTCCGGACAACTCCTGAAATCCGTAAGCCTAATCTCCTGGCTCCTCCGCCCCATCTCCTGGGCCTTCAACGCCGAACTCACCGGAACTCCGCAAGAACACCAGTGGAAACTCCGCTCCACTCTCCGGAATCTCTTCCCGGGAAATTGACACCCCGGCAATCGACTGCCTCATAATCCCTGGTTGAAATCCCACCGCAAGACGGTATAGTATCCCCCGCTTCCCCCCTCAATAAAGCCGGAGTGGCGGAATTGGCAGACGCACTAGACTCAAAATCTGGCGGGCGAAAGCCCTTGTGGGTTCGATTCCCACCTCCGGTACCATGCTTTCCCAAAGGCTGGCCCTTGCCCATGGCAATGGCCAGCCTTTTTTGTTCCCTGCGGGGGTAGACACGGGGGCACGGGGTTTTAACACGGAGGGCACGGAAACCCCGGCAAGCCGGGGCACGGAGAGCACAGAGGGTTGGCCCATGCATGCTCCGCATGGCCCAACCGGTTTTATTGCTAAAAAAACGCAGCCATAGGGATCTAGAAATCTAGATCCCTATGGCTACAAAGGCGTTATCGAAATATGAGGATGGCTTTTCGAAGCCCCAGGGCCTCTATCGGCCTTGGGGTGCCTCAGGAACCGGAGGCTGGGACGGCGGGGGCCATCGCCGGGGAGGCCCGGCGATGCCGCGGCGGCGCGGGGGGAATGCCGGAGGAGGGGGTGCCCGCCAGGGCATTTCCTCCCCCGCAGCCCCACGCGATGGCGCAAGGCAGGCGCAAGGCGCCTGGCGCAGCCCCGCGCCCCCTTCCGCCCCCGCCGTGCGCCCGGCTTGCCGGGCGTTTCCGTGCCCTCCGTGTTTAAACTGTAACTTTCATTCTAGGGCGTCCT
>JAEDNB010000030.1 GCA_016302725.1 Lentisphaeria bacterium | reverse complement strand
GCCGCCAAGGAGATGAAGGCCCTGAACGCCAAGACCTTCTCCAAGAAGGGACAGGCGGTCATCGACATGAACAACGAGCTGGTGGACGCCGCCGCCGACGCCTGCGTCCAGGTGAAGGTGCCCGCCTCCCTGGAGGGAGTGCCCTGCGTGGAACACCAGAAGCTGATTCCCGACGACGCCGACGACTTCGCCCGGAAGATTGTGGAGCCCTCCATGCGCAACAACGGGGACGCCATCCCCGTCTCCGCCATGAGCCTGGACGGCACCCTGCCCACCGGCACCGCCGCCCTGGAGAAGCGCGGCTTCGCCCCCAAGGTCCCCAAGTGGAACCTGGACAAGTGCATCCAGTGCGGGGTCTGCGCCTCCAGCTGCCCCCACGCCGCCATCCGCACCAAGCTCTTCAAGCCCGAGGCCCTGGAGAAGGCCCCCGCCTCCTTCCAGACCAAGGAAGCCCTGCCCAAGGCCGACGGCCTGCGCTTCAAGGTCCAGGTCTACGTGGAGGACTGCATGGCCTGCGGCGTCTGCCTTGACCAGTGCCTGGCCAATGTGAAGGCCGCCAAGGACGGCAAGCCCGAGAACTGCGCCCTGGTGTGGTCCAGCCTCTCCGCCGAGCGTGCCGCCGGGGAGAACGCCAACGAGAAGTTCTTCGACAGCACCGAGGACAACCTGCTGGGCAAGAACAGCGTGAACACCGTGAAGGGGGCCATGCTCCGCAAGCCCCTCTTCGAGTTCTCCGGCGCCTGCGCCGGCTGCGGCGAGACCCCCTACGTCAAACTGGTCAGCCAGCTCTTCGGCGAGAACATGATTGTGGCCAACGCCACCGGATGCTCCTCCATCTACTCCGGCACCTTCCCCACCATCCCCTACGCCAAGGCCAAGAATGGCCGCGGCCCCGCCTGGGCCAACTCCCTCTTCGAGGACAACGCGGAGTTCGGCTTCGGCATGCGCCTGGCGGTGGATTCCAACCGCGAGACCCTGAAGGCCTACTGCGAGAAGGTCCTGGCCAGCGAAAAGGCCCCCGCCGACCTGAAGGACGCCATCCAGGGCGCCCTCCAGTTCTGGGACGCCTCCAAGACCCCCGAGGCCGCCGTGGCCCAGGAGGCCGCCAAGGCCGTCATCGCCAAGTATGCCGCCCAGTGCGACTGCCCCGACCTGGCCAAGGTCAATGAACTGGCCGACTACTTCACCGACAAGTCCGTCTGGATCATCGGCGGAGACGGCTGGGCCAACGACATCGGATACGGCGGCATCGACCACGTGGTGGCCATGAACCGGAACGTGAACATCCTGGTGCTGGACACCGAGGTGTACTCCAACACCGGCGGCCAGGCCTCCAAGTCCACCCCCACCGCCGCCGTGGCCAAGTTCGCGGCGGGCGGCAAGCGCACCTACAAGAAGAACATGGGCTTCATGTGCATGAGCTACGGCTACGTGTACGTGGCCAGCGTGGCCCTGGGCTATGACCGCGCCCAGACCCTGAAGGCCTTCCAGGAAGCCGAGGCCTACAACGGGCCCTCCATCATCTTCGCGTATGCCCCCTGCATCGCCCACACCATCGACATGAGCAAGACCCAGACCGAGCAGAAGCGCGCCGTGGAGGCGGGGTACTACCCGGTCTACCGCTTCAATCCCGCCGCCGAGGCCGACAAGCGCTTCAGCTGGGATGTGAAGGCCGCCGCCAACGGCCAGTTCCAGGACTTCCTCATGTCCGAAGGGCGCTACAAGCTCCTCCAGAAGGCCAATCCCGCCCACGCCGCCCAGCTCTTCGCCCAGGCGGAGGCGGATGCCGCCAAGCGGATGGAGTTCATCCAGCAGGTCGGCAAGATGATGTAGTCCACCCGCATTCCGGCGCCCCCTCCTGCCCCTGCAGGGCGGCGGGGGCGCCCCTCCGCTTCCCCGGAGGCCCGGGGACGCCTCCCCCGCCATGGGGGGACGCCCTCCCCGGCTCCCCAGGGAGGCCCGCGGAAGGCCGTGCCATGGCCGCCATGGCGCGGCCTTTCTGCTTTTCCCCGGAATGGGGTTTTCCCGTGGGGAATTTTTCCGGAAAAACCCGGTTTTCCCGGAACGAGGGGTGGGGCGGGGCGTATATATTTGTCCGGCGACCGTTGTGGTTGTATGGATGGGCGGGGACGGTGTCTCTGCGGTGTAGTTGTTTCGGAACCGTGTCCAGGCGCATCCCGTTGCGGGGTGGCCCGCGGGAGAAGGGGAGCCGGGCTCCTGGGGGGCTGAAGGAGGGTGTGTCTCCTCCGTTTGTTCTTCTTCTCGACCAGGGTGGGTGCGTTTGGGATTCAGGGGTTTTTCGGGAGGATCGGGAAGATGAGTCGTGGAATGCGCTGCCTTTGGGGCGCTGTGGTGTTTGTGTTGTTCCTTTCCCTGGCGGGCAATCTCCTCTTTTGGAGGCGCCTGGGGCAGATTCGGGGGCGGGAGGCCCTTTTGGCGGCGCAGGAAGGGGACTCCGTCCCCGTGGTGGAGCAGGCGGCGGCCGTTTCCGGGGGGGGGGCGACGCCTGCCCCTGCGGTGGGGGAGCCTGTCCCGGACCGTGTGGCGAAGGAGGGCGGCAAGGATGTGGAGAAGGCCGTTCCGCCCTCCGTGCCGTTTGTGATTCAGCGGATGGAGGCGGAGGATGACGGGCGCGGGGTCAACCTCCAGCTGTCCCGGGAGGTCCCGGGGATTGGGGCGGGGGGCGTCCTGGTGGAGCCGCCTTTGCCGTCTCCCCTGGAGGTGATGGACTTCGGGGGGGGCTGGCTCTACCTGGTGGGGGAGTTCAAGCCCAGCAGCCTTTACACCATCCGCATCCAGCATGGGGGGGCGGAGGCGGTGGGGGTGCTGGAGACTCCCCGGCATTCCGCCAAGGCGAATTTCCGCACCGCGGGCTCCCAGTTCCCCCTTTCCTCCCCCTTCTGGAACCTTCCCCTGGCCGTGGAGAATCTCCAGGGCAGGCTGCGGGTCCAGGTCTATGCCCCCTATCCCAACCAGTTCCTGGCTTTCCTGCACCGGCCCTATGACCCTTCCCTGTCCCGGTGCGTGGCCACGGAGGAGTTCGCCGTGGAGGGCGAGGAAAATGTCCCCCAGGGAATCTCCCTGGAGCTGGAGAAGGTGGGGATTCCCCGCCGCCCGGGAGTCTACTCCGTGGTCATTCGGGACAGCAAGGCGGAGAACTACTGGAACCGCAGCGGAAGGATGGTGCTGGTCTCCGACCTGGGGTTGACGGTCACCGCCTTTGCCCATGAGGTGGTGGTGGGCGTGCGCTCCCTGGTGGATGGCCGTTCCGTCCCCCAGGCGGAGGTGCAGCTCTGGAGCGAAAAGCGGCAATTGCTGGAGCAGGGGTCCACGGACGGGCAGGGCATTGCCCGGATTCTGGTCCCCCCCATGGTGGACCAGGCGGACCGCCCCCGGTATGTCGTCGTGCGCCAGGGGGAGGACATGGCCTACTGTGAACTGGGGGAACTGCCCCGGGGCGAGGAGGGCCTCCGGGGATTCCTCTTTGGCGACCGGGGGCTGTGCCGGCCCGGGGATTCCCTTCGTTTCCATGCCCTGCTCCGGAAGGAGGGGGGGCGCGCCACTCCCGGGGTGCCCGTGGAGTTCACCCTGGTGGACTGCCGGGGGAAGGCGGTGGAGACAAAGCCCGCCCAGACGGACAGGGAGGGCTTCTGCCAGGTGGAGTGGACACTCTCCCCCCAGGCGCCCCTGGGACGCTATGTGGTGCGACTCCATTTCCCCGGGACGGAGGGGAATGTGCTGGGGGAGGAGAGTTTCCTGGTCAGCGAGGCGCTGCCCCAGCAACTCCACCTGACCTTGGAAGGGGAGGGCGTGCGGGGGGGCGCCGCCCTGGCCCTGCGGGGACGCGCGCAGTACTATTTCGGGACGCCGCTGACGGGACGGGAGTGCACCCTCTCCCTCCAGGGGACGGACGGGGAGTTCCATCCCCGGGGCTTCGACGACTTCTCCTTCGGCTTCCCCGGCGGCCCCCAGACGACATTCCGCCGAAGGCTTTCCGCCAAATTGGACGGGGAGGGCGGCTACGCCCTGGAAACGCCCCTGGAGGACACCCGTGACTTTGTGGGCAGGCCTGTGGATTTCCTGGTGGAGGCCACCTGCCTGCCGGGCGGGGGAATGCCGCCCATCTCCGCAGGGACGGTGGTGCGATGCCACTATGCCGACTACTACCTGGGCGGCTGGAAGGGAGACCACCCCTCCGGGCGCTGCGCCTTGCGCCTGGCGGCGGTCTCGCCGGAGGGGAGGGAACTCCCCGTGGAGGGGCGCGGCCTCTCCTATTCCCTCTTCCGGCTGGAGTGGAGGTATGTCCTGCGCACCCAGAGGGACGGCAGCCTCTCCCGGGAGTGGGAGCAGCACGAGGCCCTGGCGCACCAGGGGGAGGTCGCCTTGCAGGGGGGCTGGCTTCTCTTCCCGGACTCCATGACGCCCGGCTCCTACCGGCTGGAAGTGCGGGACGCCCAGGGAAGGGGACGCCTGCAGATGGAGTTCTGGCATGGGGCGGGTGAGGGAAGGCGCCTCCGGGATCCCCGCGCCCTGGTCTTCGCCCTGGACCAGCCGGAGTATCTGCCCGGACAGGTGGCGACCCTTGCCTTCCACTGCGAGAAGCCGGGGGAGGGGATGGTGGTCACGGGAGGGGACTCCCTGGGGGAAAGCCGGACCTTCCCCGTGAAGGCCGGGGAGAACCGGGTGGAAGTGGCCATCCCCCCAGGGCTGCTCCGGTCGAAGTGGCATGCCTGCGTCACCGTGGCCTCCCGGGAATCCCGCCAGGAGGACCCCCAGCTCTACCAGGGACTGGCGGAGATCCCGGTGAGCCAGGATGCCCGCCGCATGCGCGTGCTCCTGGAGGCTCCCCAGGAGAGCCGCCCCGGGGAAAAGGCGCAGCTTTCCCTGCGCCTTGCCGATGCCCAGGGAAAGCCCGTGGCGGGTGAGGCCGTGGTCTGGGGCGTGGAAGAGGGCGCCCTGGCCCTGACGGGATATGCCACGCCGGATCCCTTCGCCTTCTTCCATGGGACCGCAGGGGAACCCCCCATGCTCTTCCATAGTTACGCCTTGCTCTATCCCATCCTGAACGCCGGCACGGAACGCATCGGCGGCGGCGCCGCATTGGCGGCGAAATTCGGCGCCCCCCTGGAGAAAAACGCCCGGAAGGTCGCCCGGGTGCACCTGGGGACCGTCTCCGTGCCGGAGGATGGCGTGGCCCGGCTGGAGGTCGCCATGCCGGAGCACGTGGGCCTTCTCCGGCTCATGGCCGTGGCGGCGGGGGAGCGTGTCCTGGGAAAGGGGGAGGCGCAGGTGGTCCTGCGACGGGACATGACCCTGCTGCTCCACGGACCCCGGGTGGCCGCCCCGGGGGATGAGGCGGAAATCGTGCTCCAGATGGACAACCATCGACTCCCGGCGGGACGGGCCCGCTGGAAGGCCGAAGTGGAGGGGGGAAGCCTCCTCTCCCCCGGGGCGGGCGAGGTGGATTTGGGGCAGGGCGAAAGCGTCCGCGTGCCCCTGCGCGTGCGCACCGCCTCCCGGGCGGGGAGCCTGTCCCTCCGGGTGTCGGCCACCCTGGGGGAGGCGCAGGAGACGGAGACGTTCCTTCTCACGGTGCGGGAGGCCGCCCCTACCCGGGAAGTGGTCCGCACCCATGTCCTCGCCCCCGGAGAGAGCCGGGAGTTTTCCGTGGGGCAGGGGGGGAGCCTGGAGGCCGGCACGGCCGCCCTGGCCATTGCAGGGGGGCTGAAGTGGCTGGGGGACTACCCCTATGGCTGCCTGGAGCAGGTCACCTCCGTCGCCTTCCCCCTGCTGGGGGCGGAGAAACTGGCGGAGAAGGGGATGATTCCCTCCCACTACGCCCGCGCCGCCGTCCAGCGGCTCCAGGGGGCGCTCCTGGACCTCTCCACCAAGCGCTGCCGCGGCGGATGGCTTTCCCAGTGGTCCGGCGGCAGGGAGGTCTGGGAGGAGGGGTCCCTGTATGCCTACCTCTTCCTGCTGGAGGCGGAAAAGGCGGGATATCCCCTGGACAAGGCCTGGCGGCGACAGATTGTGGACAACCTGAAGACCCTCTTGAACCAGACCGGCGGGGAGCCGGGAAGCCGGGCAATGGCCCTCCTGGCCCTGGCCTGGGCCGAGCCACGAAGCGTCGCCGCCTATGGACAACTCCTGCCTGACGAAAAATGCGACGCCTTCGGGAGGCTCCTGAAGGCGGTGGCCCTGATGAAGGGCGGGCAGGCTGCCCAGGGCATGGCGCTCCTGGAAAAGGCCCTGGGCCAGCCCGGCGGCTGGATGAGCCGGGATGGCCATTACCCGGGGCTGGATTCCGCCCTGCGCCGCCAGGGAATGGCCGCCTGGCTCCTCTGCCAGACGGTGCCCGGGCATCCCCAGGTCTCCCGCCTGGCGGAGGAACTCCTCAATGCCAGGAACGAGGAGGGGCATTGGGGCAACACCCAGGAGAATGCCTGGGCGGCCCTGGGCCTGTCCGCCGCGCTCCAGGAACAGCCCCAGGGAGAGTTCACCCTGGAATGGCGCTCCCTGGACAGTGCCTCCCCCGCGGAAGGGGAGACGCTCCACCGCCCCCTCTCCCTGGAACGCCCCGGCAAATATCTCCTCCGGAATGGGGGGGAGGTGCCGGTTCGGGTGGCCGTGCGGGAGCGGACGGTGGCCGAGGCGGAGCCCTTCTCCCGGGGAATCGCCATCCATCGGGAGTATCTGGACGAGCAGGGGAATCCCGTCACCGCCTTCCGCACCGGCCAGCGCATCCAGGTGCGCCTGCGGGTGCAAATCCTGGATCCCCAGGTGGGCACGTATGTCCTCTGCGACCTTCTGCCCGGCGCCTTCCAGATCGAGGATGAGCAGTTGCTGACTTCCAGCCGGCTTTGGGAGGGAAAGCAGGAGCGGAGCCAGGGGATGCGCCTGCGCCGCATGGAACGGCGCTACGACCGCTTCCTGGGCTTCGGGGAGGCCGCTGACGGCGACCTCACGGTCTCCTATCGGGTACGGGTGGTCTCCGCCGGCGAATACGGCGTGCCGCCGGCGGCGGTGGAGTCCATGTATCGTCCCTCCCTGCGGGCGCTGGAGCCGGCGGGGCAGGGGCGCCTGGTGGTGGAAGGGGAGTAGCCGGCGTCTTGTTCCTCCCCCGTCTCCAGCCTTCCTTCCGCCTGGGGTGGCGGCGCCGTGCCCTCCGCCGGCTTTTCCGTGGCCTGGCGCTGCTGATGGCGCTGGGCCTGGCCGGACGCCTCTTCTTCTGGTGCCTGGTGTCCTGGGTGGACCTCCCCCCGCAGGCCCGGGCATTGCACGCCCCCTCCGTCCGCTTCCTGGATTCCTCCGGGAGCCTGGTGCATGTGGAGCGGGGGGGGGACCATCGGTGGAACTTCCCCCTTTCCTACGGGGAGATTCCGCCGGAGATGGTGCGTTTTGTCCTGGCCGTGGAGGACCGTCGTTTCTGGGAGCACCGGGGATGGGACTGGCGTGCGGCGGGGCGTGCCCTCTGGCAGTTTCTCCGGCATAGGCGGATTGTGTCGGGGGGGTCCACCATCACCATGCAGGTGATGACCATGCGCACGGGGCGGAGCCGGAGCCTGGGCTACAAGGTCCGCCAGACCCTGCTTGCCTGCCAATGGGAGCGGACCCATTCCAAGGAGGAAATCCTGGAGGAGTATTTCAACCAGCTCCCCTATGGGGGAAAACTCTATGGCATCGAGGCGGCCGCCCAATATTATTTCGGGCGACATGCCAGGGAATTGAACCGGAACGAGATGATTCTCCTCTCCGGACTCCCCCAGAGCCCCAACCGATACCGGCCGGACAGGCATCCCGAAAGGGCCCTGCGGCGACGGGAGATGGTCCTCCACCTGCTGGTGCGCCACGGAGCCCTGACCCCCCAGGAGGCGGAAGAGGTGCGACGGGAACCCCTGCGATACCGGCAGTTCCAGACCCGGCTCTGGCCCAGGATGACGGATGTCCACTATTTGCGCCTGGCCCAAAAGGCGCACCCCGGCCGACGGGAATATCCCCTGGCCCTGGACATGCGCCTCCAGGAACAGGCCCTCGCCGCCCTGCGCTGGGGAGTGGACCGCCTGCCCGGCGTCGCCGACGGGGCGGCGGTCGTTGTGGAGAACGCCACGGGCAGGGTGCGCGCCTGCGTCGGCACACTGGATTTCCTGCGGGCGGGGGATGGGGCGGTGAATGGGGCGGTGGCCTGGCGCTCCCCAGGCTCCTCCTGGAAGCCCTTCCTCTATGGAGAGGCGCTCTACGGGGGAATGCTGGTGGCGGAAACCCGGCTGCTGGACACCCCACTGGAACTCCCCGACTACCGCCCCGGAAATTTCGATGGCACCTTCCGGGGGGAGGTGAGTGCCCGGGAGGCGCTGGCGGATTCCCTGAACACCCCGGCAGTCCGACTGCTGGCGCAACTGGGGGTGGAGCGCTTCCTCCAACTCCTCTGGCGCCTGAACCTGCTCAAGGCCTCCCCGGGGGAATTGGTGGACAAGGTGGGCCTCTCCCTGGCCATCGGCGGGACAGACTCCAATCTCCTGGCCCTGACCGCCGCCTACGCAAGGCTGGCCGGCGCCCCCGCCCGCCTCTCCTGGCTCCAGGAGGCAGGCCAGGATACGGCAGGGGCGGAGCCCGGGCTTTGGAACGAGGGAAGCCGCCAGTTGCTTCTGCAAATGCTTCGCCGTCCCCTTCCGGGGGCGGGGGAACTCCCGGTTTCCTGGAAGACGGGCACCTCCAATGGGAACCGGGACGCCTGGTGCTTTGCCGTGACCCCCCAGTGGACGGTGGGGGTTTGGCTGGGCAACAAGAGCGGGGCCTCCTCTCCCGCTCTGGTGGGGGCCACGGCCGCCGCCCCTGTGGCGGGCAGCCTGGTCCAGGCCCTCTCCCAGCAATCCCCCCCCGTCTGGCCCTCCTGGGAGGAGGCGTTTGGGGAACGTCTGTCCCTTTGTGCGGCGAGCGGGCTTGCGCCGGGGGCGGAGTGTGGCGAGCGGATGGAGGGATGGGGGGTGAAGGGAGTGCCGCTGGCCCTTTGCCCCAGGTGCGGCAGGGAAGGGGGGGAGGCGCTGAAGCCTGTGCGGATCCTCTCCCCCGCCCCGGGGGAATACCGCCTGGAGGGCGGCCGGCAAGAGGTCTTCTTCCTTCTCAAGACCCAGCCCGCGGAATGCCACCTCTACGTCAATGGGGACTATCGGGGCCTCCACCCGTCGGGGGAGCCCCTTTCGCTGGGGAAGGGCGCCTATCGCCTCACCCTCTGGGGCGGGGAGGGATGGAAAAGCCAGTCCATCACCCTGCGCATCCGCTGACGGCGCCCGGACGGCGCCTCCCGCTCCATGGATGATTTCCACGGGGAATGGGGCGGCAAAAAGAAAACGGGGGGCTCCCCCGCCTTTGACAGCGCAGGGAACCCCCCGCAGGGGAGGGAAGGCCTCCTTGGGGGGAGCCTTCCCTGGTTGACTGGGCCATCCTTGGGGGATGGCCTGGAGGAATATTAGCCGATGGCAATCTTCCTGGGGGCATTGCCGGCCTTCACCGGCACCTTGAAGGTCAGGACGCCATCCTCCAGCTTCGCCTGGATTTGCTCAGGGTCGGCCTCCTCGGGCAGGGTGAAGAAATACTCAACCTGGTTGGAGTAGGACTCGCCATCCTCCTCCCCGGATGTCTTGCCCTTCACGGAGATGCCTCCGTTCTGGAACTCCACATCCAGGTTTTCGGCCTTCATGCCCGTGACCTCCGCATGGAGGATGTAGGAACCATCCTTGGCCCTGCGGAATCCCTCCATGGCCCTTGCGGGCTTGGCGCCCCGCCTGGCGGGGATGGGAATCACGGGGAAGCCAAAGAGGTCGGCGAAGGGATCGAATTCCTGCCGCCACGGCATATTGTTGCCGTTGTGTGCCTTCTGTGGCTCGTTGTTCACTTTGATTTCCGTCATATGTGTATACCTCCTTGGGTCTTGGGGACCCGAAAAAAACATGGGGAACGCCGGAATCCGGAAGAGTCCGGCGGGATTCATTAGCCGATGGCAATCTTGTGGGCCACGACGCCGGGCTTCACCGGCGCCCGCAGGGTCAGGACCCCGTCGTTCAGGGCGGCTTGCACCCCTGTGGCGTCCGCCTCTTCCGGAAGGGGGAAGAAGCGGTCCACCGCATACTGGAAGCCTTCGGGATCCTCGGGGGTGCGTCCCTTGACCTGGATGCCGCCGTTCCGGAACTCCACATCCAGGTTTTCCGCCTTCAGGCCGGGGACTTCCAGGTGAAGGAAGAAACTGCCGTCCTTCCCTTTGCGGAAACCGCACTGGCAGGCGGCCTCCCGGGGGCGGGAGTAGAGGGGCATCACGGGGAAGCCGACCAACTGCGAGGTCAGGTCGTTGAGCAGCTTGCTGTCGTTCTCATTCAGAAAGTGCCGGAAAATCTCATTCATAGTTCTGTATCCTCCTGGTTTTGGGTTTGCGTTTTCTGGGCTCCGAGGAAGGGGGGAGTCCACCGGACTGCCGGCAAATCCGCCGCCGCCGGGGCACCCCCATTTGCTGGGAATCACGGTTGGCATACAGCATTCACCATGCCAAAACCCATGGCAGGGAAAGGGGCGGGGATGACGCACCCCGGCCGGGGCAAAGTGGCGCAAAAGTGCGCCGACCTGTCCAGCGCACTCCCGGAAGAGGCCGCTTCCCCTCCACCCCCTGCGGGGACGCGCCGTGAAGTCGGCAGGGAGGATTCAGGCAGGGGAAGGGGCAACGGGTTACATTATCTCCCTCCCCAGAAAGAGGGCGAATCCCCCCCGGATGCCCTGCGTCCCCCTTCTGGAGACGGCCCCGCGCCGCAGCCCCCTTTTTCCGCACCCCTGGCACACCCCTCCCTTCCCCACCTCCCCCATGAGCGAAAATTTCTTCCTGGACAACAAGGACTTGCAGTTTCACCTCGCCCACACGGACCTCTCGCGGGTCTATGCCCTCCGGGAAGACGATTTCACCCAGGGAAAGGAATTCCCCGGCGCCCCGGCCTCCCTGGAGGAGGCCCAGGAAGAGGCACGCCGCCGCCTGGAGGAGGTCGGTGGACTCTCCGGCGAGGTCTTCGCCCCCAGGGCGACCCAGGTGGACCGGGACAATGTCCATCTGGCGGGCGGAAAGGTGGACTATCCCCACGGAACCCAGGAAAACCTGGCCGCCATCCGGGAACACCACCTGGACGGCGTGACCCTCCCCCGACGCTACCAGGGGCTCAATCTCCCTACCACCATCTACACCATGATGACCGAAATGGTCTCCCGGGCGGACGCCTCCCTCCAGAATCTCTTCGGCCTCCAGTCCATCGCCGAGACCCTCCATCGCTTCGGTAGCGAAGAGCAGAAGGAGCGGATGCTGCCCCGCTTTGCCACCGGGGAGGTGGATGGCGCCATGGCCTTGACCGAGCCCGAGGCGGGAAGCGACCTGCAAAGCGTCCAGACCCGCGCCACCCAGGACCCGGAGACGGGACGGTGGTATCTGGACGGGAAGAAGCGCTTCATCACCAACGGACGGGCGAAGGCCCTGCTTGTGCTGGCCCGGAGCGAACCCGGCACCGCCGACGGGCGCGGCCTCTCCATGTTCCTGGTGGAGGCGTGCCCCCAGTTGAAAATCAGCGGCATCGAGGATAAGCTGGGCCTGCATGGCTCCCCCACCTGCGAACTGACCTTCGACCACGTCCCCGCCGAACTGGTGGGGAGCAGGCGCCTGGGGCTGATCCGCTACGTCATGAGCCTGATGAATGGCGCCCGGCTGGCCATCGCCTCCCAGGCGGTGGGCATCGGGGAGGCCGCCTACCGCTGCGCCCGGGAGTATGCCGCCCGCCGCCGCCAGTTCGGCAAGTCCATCGACCAGATTGGGGCGGTGAATGCCATGCTGGTGCGGATGCGCACCGCCGTCCTGGCGGGGCGGAGCCTCCTCTACGAAACCAGCAAGGCCGTGGATTTGCGGGATGCCCTGGAGGAGCGGGCGCGGAAGGGGCTGGCCTCCGACGAGGAGCGCGCCCAGGCGAAGGAATATGGGCGCCTGGCGGATGCCCTCACGCCCATGGCCAAGGCCTTCAATACCGAAATGGCCAACCGGGTCGCCTACGACGGCATCCAGGTCCACGGCGGCAAGGGATACATGCGGGACCATCTGGCGGAGCGATACTATCGGGATGCCCGCATCACCAACATCTACGAAGGGACGACCCAACTGCAGATTGTGGCCGCCATTGCCGGGGTGAAGAAGCGCACCCTCAAGGGGCGGATGGATGAACTCTGCGCCCTTCCCCTCCAGGGGGAGGCCGCCCGGCTGCAGGCGCAGGTGGCGGAGTTGCGCCCCCTGGTGGACCAGGCCATCGCCATCGTGGACGCTCATCACGGCGACAGCCGCTTCTTCGACCAGATGGCCTATTCCGTGGTGCGGATGGAGACCCTTCTCTTCGTGGGCCTGCTCCTGTTGGAGGAGACCCTGGCCGACCCCGGGCGCCTGGCCCTGGCACGGGAGTTCCTGCGGGAGGCCCTGCCGGAGTTCCAGATGCACTGGCTGACGGTCCAGGGAGAGCGTCTGCCCGACCCCGCCGTGCTGGAACTGTAGGGGCGTTGTCCAACTCTCTTTCCGGAGGGGCCTTCCCCCCCTCCCTTCCGGGAAGGCGCTGATAAGGGGAGCGAGGAACTTGGCCGCGCCACTTCCAGGAGCGGGGCGGCCGTTGCGGAGGAGCGAGTCCATCTATGGGAAAGACGGTTTTTCTGTTGTTGATGGCGGGATTTCTGGCCTGGGGCGGGGAAGGTGCCTCCCCATCCCCCGCCGCCCGCCGCCAGAGGCTTCTGATGGAGGCGGAAGGGGGCGGCAAGAGCGTCCAGGAGTTGGGCAAGGCCCTGGAGACGGAGGACGACGCGGTGATGCAGGGCACGATCCTGCGGCTGCTTGCCCAGCGGGGGGAGGAGGCGGTGCCCCTGCTGCGGGAATTGGCCTTCGGGGAAAAGAATCCGCCTTCCCTGCGGGAACGGGCCTTCCTGGCGCTCTGGAATGCCCGGCAGGGAAACCTGGGCGAGGAAGTGCTCCTGGAAAGCCTGGAAAGCCGGGATTTGCTTGTGCGCCGCCTGGCGGTGCAGGCCCTGCTGGCCTGGGATAATCCCCCCGAGGCCTTGCGCCTGGCGGGGGAGCGGCTCCTCAAGACGGAACCCGACGCGCAAATCCGGGAACTCCTGGTGAAGGCCACCTGGCCCTTCCATCGGAATGTGACCCTGCTCAAGAATCGCCCGGACTGGGACCACGAGGTGGTTGTGGCCGCCGACCATCCCCTGCCGGAGGAAGAATGGGCCTTCCGCACCGATCCCAAGGGAAATCTCCATTCCCTGGAAAAACCCTTCCTCCCCGGCTACGACGACTCCGCCTGGAAGAAAATCCCCATCGGAAAGACCTGGGAGGCCGGCGGGGTGGACTACGATGGCATCGCCTGGTACCGGAAGACCTTCCAGGCCCCCGGAAAACCCTCCCTCTGCCATGCGGCGGAACTCCGCTTCGACAGCGTGGACGAGTCCGCCTGGGTCTGGCTCAACGGACAATACGTGGGGGAGCATGACATCGGCCCCGTGGGCTGGAATGTCCCCTTCTCCCTGGATGTGACCGACTTGATTCGCTGGGGCGAGCCCAATCAAATCACCGTCCGCGTCCAGGATGTGGGAGGCGCCGGAGGAATCTACAAGTCCGTCCGCCTCCAGGTGATGGAGTAGGCCGCCATCCCCGTGCCGAATCCCGGCGGGGACACAAGGCGCGTTTTTTTGAGGAAAGCCTGGAAGCGGAAAGCCAGGGAATTTTTAGTCAAGACGAAGAATTTCGGGAGAACACCCCATGATGCCACGTAGGATTCTGCCACTTTTGGCTCTTTGCCTCTTCTCTTCCTTCCTTTTTGGGCAGGGAGGCGCCTTGCCCAAGCCTCCCATTGACGAGGGGGCGGTGCGCCTGGGCTACTGGCCCTTCACAGGAGAGGTGGCGGGGGCGGACCACTCCGGGAACGGCTTCCACGGGGAGCTCCTGGGAGGCGCCACCCGGGAGGAATTGGCCGGCGGAGGCGCCGCCCTGGTGCCCAACCGGGGCGCGAATCCCCCGGATGTGGCCATGGGCATGCAAGTGGCCTCCCATCCCCGCCTGACGCCCCAGGGGGCCTTCTCCTTCGAAATCGCCTTCCAGTTGGCGGAGGCCGCCGACACCATGAAGGCGGAGTGCTTCTTCCTGGTGGACAAGAAGGGGTTCTTCAGCAAGAACACCAATCCCAACGGAAACCAGGGCTACAATCTCTACCTGCAGCGAAGGGCGCCCGGCAAATATGAACTGCGGGCCTGGCTGGGCTTCGGGACGGAATCCCTGTATGCCGCCACTCCCGCCGTGGAACTGAAGGCGGGGGAATGGCACAAGGCGGCCCTGGTCTATGACGGACGGGGCAAGCTGACGCTCTTCCTGGATGAAAAGGAGATGCGCCAGACGGTGAAGGAGGAGGCCAGGGATGTGGCCCAGGGCAACTACCGCTTCTGCCTGGGGGACCGGGCCATCAGCCGGCACTACCCCTTCACGGGAAGGCTCGCCCAGGCGGTCCTCTACCAGGGCATCCCCAAGCGCTACGGCGGAATGCCCCCCGCACCCGCCGCCCAGCCCCGAAACGACTTCCCCGCCTACGATACCCTCCCGGAACCCGGGGAGGAGCAGGGCGCAACCCTCCTGGGAAAATGGGACTTCTCCCACGGGGAGAGGCCGGGAGACGACGCCAGCGGCCATGGCTGGAAGGCACGCCTCTCCCCCATGGCCGTCGTCCAGGAATATGCCCCGGGGCACTATGCCCTGGAGGTCTGCCCCGGGGATTCGGATTCCGCCACCCCCTATGGACTGACCGTCTACTCCCAGCCGGATTTCATCCCCCAGGGCGCCATGGCCTTCGAGGCCTGGTTCTGCCTGGACACCTCCGCCGCCAAGACCGCCCGGAATACCTTCTTCCTGGTGGACAAGAAGGGATACCACTACAAGAACACCAATCCCCGGGGCAA
>JAEDNB010000236.1 GCA_016302725.1 Lentisphaeria bacterium | reverse complement strand
TCCAGGTGCGCCTGTGCCAGGGAGTCCTCCAGGTGCAATGCCGTGCGGGAAAGGCAAGGCTCATCTTGGATCTGGGAAGGAATCAGACCAGTCTGGTCCATGTGACAGGGCAGGGTGGCAAGGGGACTTTGCGTCTCGCCTATGCCGAGGATCTCTTTGACGAAAAGGGCGAGAAGGCGGATCGCCGGTGTCCCCAGGGCACCATCGGAGAGAGAGGCTACGCCGATTTGCTTCGTCTCCCCGCCCAAAGCCCATGGCAGTATCACAGCTTCTGGTATCGCACGGGACGCTTCTGGGAGTTGAGTCTGGAATTGCAGGAGGAGATGACGCTGACGCTTCGGGCAGAGTTTCAAACTTATGATTTCCCTCCCTGGAAATCCTTCTCCTATCCCCAGGATCCCACGCTGGAAAAGATCTATCAGGTGGGAATCCATACTCTCCAATGCTGCGCCCATGAGCATTTCGAGGATTGCCCCTATTATGAGCAACTCCAATACGTAGGGGATACCCGCATCCAAGCCCTCATCTCCTATTTGGCCACGGGAGACGACTCCTTGGGACGCCAGGCCCTGCGCCATTTCCACTGGTCTCTGACCCCTCAGGGACTCACCCAATCCCGCTATCCCTCCGCCTTCCCTCAGTATATCCCTGGATTCAGCCTCTTCTGGATCCTCATGGTCCAGGACCATTTCCAACTCTTCCAGGATCCCCAGGTGGTTCAAGAACACTGGGAGGGCATGAACGCCGTCCTGGAGTACTTCCATCAACGCAGGACGCCCCAGGGGTTGGTGGGATGCGTGGGCCATTGGAATGTGACCGATTGGGCTGATGGGTGGAGCGGGGGAAAGAGCGACCGGGAAAGCGACCTGCCCGAAACGATTCTCAATCTCTTCTACGTCTTGGCATGCCGCGCCATGGGACAATGGGAGAAGGAGGGATGGACTCCCCCAGGGGGAATCCGAAAAGGATGGTCCCGCCGGGGAGAAGAAGTCCTCCAGGCCGTGCAACGTCTTTGCTGGGATCCCCAACGAGCCCTTTTTCAAGATGTCCCGGGAAAGCCTTGGTATAGCCTCCACGCTCAAGCAGTGGCCATTCTGGCGGAGGCTCTCCCCCAGGAAGTGAACCCCAAAATCTGGCTGGCCAAAGTTGTCCAGGACCAGACCCTCATCCAGCCCACTCTCTACTTCTCTTTCTATCTCTTGGAAGCCCTGAGGAAAACTGGGAATCGACAGCTCTTCCTGCCTATGCTGGAGCCCTGGAGACGCTTGGTGGAGATGGGGTACACCACTTTCCCCGAGATTCCTTCTCCTTCCTCCCGCAGCGAATGCCATGGCTGGAGCTGCGCCCCGGTCTACGCTCTCCTGCAAGGGGATATTTTGCCGTAAATGGACACGAGAGAGGTGGCTCCGCCTCTTGATTTTTTCCCAAAAAGTACCTATAATTTCCCCGAGTCTGGATGCTTATTCCATAAAATCGTAATCCTCTATCCCTGAAAACCATGAAAAAGTCCTTTACTCTCATTGAACTCCTGGTGGTCATCGCCATCATCGCCATCCTGGCCGCCATGCTCCTGCCCGCCCTTTCCAAGGCCCGCGCCAAGGCCCGTGCCATCTCCTGCGTGAACAACATGAAGCAGGGCACCCTTGCCCTCATCCTGTATTCCAACGACTACGAGGGATACTACCCCGTCTTCAACCACTTCAACGCGGGTGCCTACACCACCAACACCTGTGGTTACAAGGCCACCATCTCCTCCTCCGAGTTCTACAAGAATATGGCTACGGAGGACAGAAAGCCCAAGTTCTCCCTGGGATACATCGACGACAAGCAGTTGACCTGCCCCACCGCCGTCTGGACCACCTACAACAACAACGGCAGGACCCTCCAGCATAACAACTGCTACGCCACCGTGGGCGACCAGCGCGCCTACGCCGCCTTCCCGGAAACCGGGTCCAACGGCCTCTTCGACCGCGCCTGGAATGACAGCGACCGCCGCAGCTACACCGGCGACTGGCACGTGCGCCCCGACAAGTCCCCCCTCCCCGCCAACCGCACCTTTGTCCTCTGGGACTCCGGCCGCAACCCCGCCGATACGGGCATGGGATACTGGTCCGGCAATCTGAACGTGGAGTCCTATCGCTCCAACACCACCTCCATCTCCAACGAGTGGGCCGTGTGCCGTCATGACCGGAAGATGAACATGTCCTTCTGGGATGGCCATGCCGAAGCCATGACCCCCCAGACCGCAGCGGAGCTCTTCTCCAAGGCCACCAAGTCCAACACCACCTACATCAGCGTGGAATTGGGCTCCTGCACCAGCTTTGACACCAGAGCCACCAAGGACGAAATGTACTAATCCCTCCCTGGGACAGTCCTGAACCCCAACCCAAGGCGGGCGGAAGTGAATCTTCCTCCCGCCTTTTCCGTGTCTGCCCACAAACACGGGGGGCACGGAGGGAAAACACGGAGAACACGAAACCCCCGCTACGCGGGGCGCGGAGAGCACAGAGGGGGCGGGGGCGTTGCGGCCGACGGTGCCCGTCGACCTTGTTGCCCCGGTTCCGCCTCTGGGGAGAAAATGCCCTGTCGGGCACCCCCTCTCCAAGACGCGTCTCCAGGACAACTTCCCCGGGCGGGACGCCCCGCCCGGGAAACGCCCCCTTGCTACTGGTCTATTTGGGGGAGGTAACCCTCTAGCCCTTCTAGAACCTCTAGAACCTCTAGAATCTCTAGAATCTCTAGAATC
>JAEDNB010000235.1 GCA_016302725.1 Lentisphaeria bacterium | reverse complement strand
TGCTGGGCGGCGAGGCTTAAGGTGCCAGGCCAGAGGATGCCCACGGCGAAGCCGGAGAGTCCCAGCCCGGCCAGGGCCAGGGGAGGCCAGGGGGAGAGGATGGTCAGCAGGAATCCCAGGAGGCAGAGGATGGCGCTGGTGGTCATGGCCACTTTCAGGTCCAGGCGGTGGGCGGCGTGTCCGAAGAGGCTGCGGGAGACGAACATGAGGGCGGCGAAGAAGCAGGCCCCCATCAGGTCTCCCATGGATTTGGAGACTTGCAGGGAGGATTCGGCGAAGGCGCTGGCCCACTGGGACATGGCCTGTTCGATGGCGCCGGCGAGTATCATGAGGGCCACCAGGAGCCAGAAGAGGGGGAGGGTGGCCAGGTGCCTGATGGAGAGTCCGCCTCCTTCCTTCTGTCCCAGGGGGCGGGGCATGGGGACCCGGGAGAAGTTCCATGCGTTGGCCAGGGGGAGGATCCCCCAGAAGAGAGTCAGCCAACGCCAGCGTTGGATGCCGAAGGTGG
Source organism: Lentisphaeria bacterium (assembly GCA_016302725.1). Lineage (GTDB taxonomy): Bacteria > Verrucomicrobiota > Lentisphaeria > Oligosphaerales > Oligosphaeraceae > UBA1724. The sequence continues at coordinate 2,282 of JAEDNB010000235.1, read as the reverse complement.
CGAAGAAGAGGGTGGAGACCAGGATGATGGCAATGCAGCCGATGCAATAGGTGCTGTGGAGGAAGGCCATGCTGGCCACCTTGTTCCGGGTGGGGCACGCCTCCACGGTGGGGCTGGTGAGCACCTCCACAAGGCCGCCTCCCATGCCGTAGAGGATGGAGGCGAGGCAGAGGCCGAGGAAGGGGGAGGGGAGGAGGGTGAGGAGAGACAGGGAGGCGATGCCGATGCCCATGAGCCCCTGGGAGGCTACCAGGCATCGCCGGATGCCCAGTCGGTCCGCATATTTGGCCGCCACCATGTCCATGAGGAACTGGGTTCCGAAGTTGAAGAACATGAGGGAGCCCAGCTGGGCCAGGGTGATGCCCATTTCCCGTTGGAAATGGAGAAAGAGGAGGGGGACGTAGACGACGCTGAGGGCCTGGATTCCGCTGGAGAACCAGCAGGCGTGGATGGTGGAGGAGAAGTCGGGGGAGCGGGACATGGGACGGGGGGAGGAGGGGGGAAAGAAAGGGCCGGCAGTCCGAAGGCCACCGGCCGGGAGACGTGGCGGAGCCTAGGGGAAGACCACCTGGAGGCGGTGAACTTCCAGGAATTCCGCGCCTGCGGAGGCGTAGTCGCAGAGATAGCGGTCCTTGTTCCTGTTATCCTCCTCCATGGGGATGGCGATGCGGTAGGAGCCGGTGTCGCCGTGGTAGGCGTTGAGACGTCCGTCTTCCGCCAGGACCACGGGCCCCTTCATGTAGCAGAAGGTGTTGGGGATGGTGGGCAGGAAGCGCTTCCGCAGGGTCTGGTCGAAGTGGAGCTCCACCCGGTCCCCATTCTTCCATTCCCGTTCCACCACGGCGTATTCACCGGGGCGGACGGGGATGGTCTCCCCGTTGACCTGGAGGAAGTCCGCCCCGGAATCCCGCTGGGGCACCCGGAAGCGGAGCGCCATGGTTCTGGGGGCCTCCATGGCCAGGTCGATGCGGACCTGGTCCCCGGCGAAGGGCCAGCCTCCGGTGACGGTGTAGGTGACGCCCTCCAGGCGCACTTCCATATCCTCGTAGAGGTGGAAGACGGGGGCGCCGTCCTTGGCCATGACGCCCAGGAGGGGAGCCAGGGCCAGGCCTTCGGGACCCTGGGCGCGGCAGCAGTCCATGCCGTGGAAGGGGCGGTTGAATCCCAGGAGCATCTGGTCCGGGGCGGCGATTTTGTAGGCTCCGCCGGCCAGGGGGGTGGGGTTGCGGTGGGTGAAGTTGGTGCCGTCCAGGGTCATGCCGCCCAGGAGGGCGTTATAGAGGGCCACTTCGCACTGGTCGAAGACCTTGGGGTCTCCGGTGAGCTGGAGCATGCGTTCCAGGTAGTGGAGCCAGGTGACGGTGATGCAGGTTTCCCCCATGGCGCCGGTGGCCTTGGGGTCCTTGATGTTCTGGCGGAGGGCCATGTCGTACCAGAATTCGCCCCAGGTGTCCTTGCCGCCGCCCACGCCGGTGCACAGGATTTCCCGGTCCCGGACGCCATTGTAGTACCGGGTGAGGATTTCCCTGGCCTGGGGGAAGTCGTCGGTTTCCAGGCAGAGTTCCGCCAGGCCCTGGAAGCAGCTGGTCATTTCGTAGGCCTTTCCGTTGCCCAGTTCCGCGGGGGTCTTGCCCTCCAGGACACCCTGGAAGATGTCGCCGGAGAGGGAGCATCCGGTGCGGGCGATGTATTTGGCGAATTCCAGGTGCCGGGGATCCTGGGTGAGGCGGTAGACCCGGACGATGGCCCCCAGCATGGAGCAGGTGGCCAGGCCCTCGTGGTATCCCGCCTGGAGGGGGGTGAGGGGAGCGCCGGGCCCGATTTGGGTCATGATGTAGTCCACCAGTCTGGCGCAGGCCTGGATCACCTTGGGATCCCGGTCCAGATACTGGCAGTAGCGGGTCAGGCCCATGAGGACATATTTGCGTCCCCACATATCCCAGGTTCCGGGCTGTTTGTCGGTGGCCACGGTGGAGATGCATCCCTGCTCGTCCTGGGTGGAGAGGATGTCGTAGACCGACTCCCGGATCTGGTCCTTCAACTCCTGGTCCTGGGTGACGTAGGCCATGAGGATGGCGCCCCGGATCATCTTGCCCCAGAATTCGCTGCGCCAGGTGGAGGTCTCTGGGCGGTCCCGGAAGGGCTGCACCAGGTTGCTCCACTTCACCCGCTTCAGGAAGTTTTCACGGCAGAGGTCGGCGGCTTTTCCCAATTCACCCTTCAGGGTGATGGCGCCGGCAGGAAGAATCTGAAAATGGTTTTGGAGGTGCATGGTTGAGGGG
>JAEDNB010000234.1 GCA_016302725.1 Lentisphaeria bacterium | reverse complement strand
TCCCGGGTCATGGAGACCTTCCAGTCCAGGTAGCTGCCGAAGATTTCCATGGAGCCGATGCCGATGGAGAGGGTGAAGAAGGCCTGCCCCATGGCGGCGAAGATGGTCTCCAGGGGATTATGGAGGAAATGCTCCCAATTGGGGAGGAGATAGAAGCGGAGGCCTTCGGCGGCGTTGGGAAGGGTCAGGGCGTAGCCCGCCAGGACCAGCATCAGCACCAGCAGGGCCAGCATCAGCACCTTTACCACGGACTCCACCCCCTTTTTCACCCCGATGGCGCAGACCACGCCTCCCACCAGGCAGGAAATCACCATGGCCGTCACTGCCTGGACGGGGTCCGAAACGATGCTCTGGAACATCTGCCCAAAGGACTCCGGCGTGGTGCAGCCATGGAAATCCTGGAAGAGATATCCCTTGGTGTAGAGCAGGAGCCATCCCGTGACGTTGGTGTAGTACATCATGAGGATGAGGCAGCCGGAGAAGAGGACGCCCCCCAGCACTGCCCAAAGCCTCTTGTTCCTGTGGGCCAGCTTGTGGAAGGCGTGGACCAGGTTGGCCCGGCTTCCCCTGCCCACGGTCATCTCCGTAAGGAGGATGGGGAAGGCGAGGAGGGCCAGGAAGAAGAGGTAGAGGAGCACGAAGATGCTTCCCCCGTATTTGCCTACGATGAAGGGGAAGCGCCACACGTTGCCCAGTCCGATGGCGCAACCGGCGGAGAGGAGGATGAATCCTAGGCGGGAGGCGAGGGTTTCTCGGTTTGACTGCATGGTTCTTTCTTTTTTTTGCAAATGATTTATTAAAAATTAGTTATGATTTTTTATGATCAACTTCCCGAAGGCGGTGGGCACCCGGTACAAGTTGGTGTAGGTGGGGAAGAGTCCGTATTGCTGGTAGCGTTCGGGGCCGATTTTCCGATTCCGGTAGAGATTGAAGAGGAAGTCGCAGCGTTCCGGATTTTCCAGCCCCAGATCTCCCCAGGGGATGCGCACCTGCACCAGCCATTGCCCGGGCGTCACTTCCCATTGATAGTCCAGGGCGGGGGCCCAAGAGAGATCGTCCTTTCCTCCGTCTTTTCCCTGCCAGGTTCCGTCATAGACATCGCCGCTGGGAGAGAGGATAAGGTGGTATCCCCGGTCTCCCTCTGGGGAGGAGAGGAGGAGTTCCACAGTGTCGTCCTTCCAGATCAGGGGATGGTCGTGACGCTTTTTCGGGGCGTCGGGAAGGGCTCCTTCCGGCTCTTGACAGAGGACGGTGAAGCACAGTCCCCGGGGATCTGCGGCCACCTGCACCTGTGTGGAGAACTCTCCCCGGGTGCCATCGGTGAAGACCATCTCCCGCGGGGCGACCTCCTTCCAGAGGCGTTTTTCCAGGGGGAGGGGGTGGGAGAAGAGAGTCGCCTCCTGGAGGGGACGTTTCTGTAGTTTCAGGAAGGCCTCCATGGAGGGGACGAACTCCGCTTGGATCATCTCCACCCGCTGCCGGTAGCGGCTCTTTTCCGGGGTGGCTTCCCGGGCCTTCTCCAGCAAGGCGCAGAGGGCGATGGCCGAATCCGGATCATACTGGTAGAAGGGGTGGATGGCGGGCCGTTCCATGGTGAGGGTCTCCACCTTGTTCCAGAATTCCTTCATGGGCAGGCAGGCCGGGCCATAGAAGCGGAGGTAGTAGTCCTCCAGGAGAGCGTCCACATCCAGACTGGGATTCCAAAGGAGTTTGGAGGAGAGGTAGGCGGTGAGGTGATTCAGGGCGGGATAGCGGAAATTGTATTGCCAGCGGATTTCCGCGGCTTCCTCTCCGTCATAGGACTCCGACTCCAGGAACTCTCCCAAGACGCCCAACTTTTGATTCTCCCGGATGTCCTCCGCCAGAATCTGGGGATAGAAGCGGGGGAATCCCCGCCAGGGACGCCAGTAGTTCAGGTGGGGATAGGTCCAAAGATAGACGCCTCCCGTCTTGGCGCTCCACTTGGCAACGGCATTCCGGATCAGGGCCTTGCCTTCGGGGGTGCGCTCCTGCTGTCTATGGTAGCAGATCATCACCACCAGATTGGGGGCCAGTTCCTCCAGGCAATCCGGCACCTCCCGGTAATGGGAGTAGGCGAAGCAGCCAATGCGCTTGCCCGGCATTCGCTCCGCCAGTGCCCGGGCCACCTTGTCCGCAAATCCCCAGATGTAGTTGGAGAATTTCCCGGTCTCCCCCAGGTGGGGGGAGAGTTGCGCCTGGCAGTCGGCGCATTGGCAGATCTGCTCCAGGCAGTCATTGGGACATAGGGGGAAGATGTCCAGCCCGGGATGTTCCCGGAAGTATTGGCAGGCCAGCTCCACCCAGGCCTCCACTTGCCCGGGGGCGGAGAGGCAGAGATTCCCTCCCCCCATGGTGGAGAGATTGGTGGTGTCCCGCTGGCCGTTGATCCAGGCGAAGTATTCCGGATGTTCCTGGCTTTGGGGGAGCATCATCCAATAGGAGTGGCCGATCACCACGGGAGCGGGGGCGCCGTAGCCGATGCGCCGATACCACAGGGCGTCCCGGGGGGAGTTGGAAAAGTTGCCAAGCCAGGCATACCGATAGGGGAAGGCGGGAGCCACGGTGCGCTCTCCCTCCTCCAGACGTATCTCCTCCAAGGCGGGAATCTCCGTGCCCGCCTTGCCGGGCATATACCAGCGAAAGCCCAGAATCTCCAATAGCTGATGGACGCCATGCCAAGTGCCCATGTCACCGAAGGCGCAGAGGCGCAATTCGGAGTTCCAGGCCTCCACCGCCCGGAAGGGATGAAAGTCGGTGGTGGTGTCCCCTCCCTG
>JAEDNB010000029.1 GCA_016302725.1 Lentisphaeria bacterium | reverse complement strand
AGTTCGTCATCAACTGCTCCTACGCCATGCAGCACCACTTCCTCACGGTGTTCCTCTGCTTCATCGGCATCATCGTGGTCATCAAGCTCTTCTTGAAGACCAAGATAGGTACCTACCTATGGGACTTGATGTGCATCAAGATTCCCATGATCAGCGGGCTGGTGGTCAAGAATATCTGTGCGCGCTTCGCCCGGACCCTGGGCACCCTCATGGGCTCCGGCGTAGCCGTCCTCTCCGCCCTCATGATTGTGCGGGACACCACCGGCAACGAACTCTTCGCCCGGGCCATCGACTCCGTCCACGACGCCGTGAAGGAAGGCGAGGGCATGACCAAGCCCCTGGAGAAATCCGGGCTCTTCCCCCTGATGCTCTGCTCCATGATTGAAGTCGGCGAAGAGACGGGCGCCCTGCCGGACATGCTGAACCGCGTGGCCGCCGTCTACGAGGAAGAGGTCGACCGCGCCGTGGAAGGCCTCACCGCCCTCATCGAACCCTTGATGATCATGTTCCTGGCCGGCGTCATCGGCACAATCGTCATCGCCCTCTTCGCCCCCCTGGTGAAGATGATCGACAAGCTGGGCGGCTGACCCCCGCCCCGTCCCGGGGGCGTTGTTCCCTCCCCTCCCCATGCCCTCCCCCCTGGACACCCTGGACCTGCAACGCCTCCGCAGGGAGGAACTGCCCGCCCTGGCCCAATGGGACAGGCGGGGGCTCTTCCCCGCCCCGGGGGAAAACGGGGAGGCCTTCGCCCAACGGCTGCTCCGCCTCCAGGAACGCCTCCGGGAATGCCATGGCTCCCTGAAGGAGAAGGGACTCTACTCCCTGGAGGGCCTCTCCCTTAAACGGGAGGCCCAGGTGCCCCCCGCCCTCTTGGAGGAGGCAGGAGAGCGCACCCGCCGCCTCTATGGCTTCCAAGGCGACTGGGTGCCCGCCTTCTTCCTGACCCCCGGCACGGGATGGCTCTTCGGGGGATGCACCTACTCCTGGCCCCCAGACCCCTTCGCCGTCTTCATCATCAACGAAAGGCTGCGGGACAGGAAACGCTCCTTCCTCTACTGCCGCGAGGAAATCCTCGCCCATGAGCTCTGCCATGTGGCCAGGGGGGGACTCGACTCCCAGCGCTTCGAGGAACATTTCGCCTACCAGACCTCCCACTCCGCCTTCCGAAGAAACTGGGGGGGCATCATGCACTCCCAGACAGACTCCTTCCTCTTCCTGGGAGCCTGCCTCCTCCTCCTCCTGGGACAGTTCACCCTCCCCCTCCTCGCCCCACACCTCCCCCTCTTCCTGAACTGGCTCCCTCTCCTGGCGACCACCACCACACTCGTCCTGCGACATCTCCATACCAGGAAAATCTTCCAAAAGGCCCTGGACGCACTGGCACACTGCTGCGGAGAAGACCGGCAAAAGGCCAGAATCCTCCTCTTCCACGCCACGGATACGGAAATCCACGCCCTGGCACGCGCCCAAGACCCCGCTCTCCTCCTGGACAAGTGGCGGCAAAAATGCCTCCGCTGGAAAGTCGCCTGCTACCGCACCGGACGCCTACAGGAATTTGCCAAGGAGTGATACGCCGGCAAACACCGAGGGCACGGTTCTTTAAACACGGAGAGCACGGAAACGCACGGCAAGCCGGGCGCACGGAGGGCACGGAGAGTCTGGGCCATGCCAGCATGGCCCAGACCAGGATATTTTTTGGGGAATAATATCTAGAAATCTAGAAATCTAGTTATCTAGAACCAACTGGATGCAAGGGCGTTGCCTTTCAACCAAGGAGTGGTGGGATGGTGGCGTCCGGCCTACGGAACGATGGCGCGAACCCATAGGAGACCAATGTGCATGAACAGACGGCGCTTTACCCTGATTGAACTGTTGACGGTCATGGGAATCATCTGCATCCTGGCAGCCATGCTCCTCCCTGTCCTGGGGCGCGCCCGTGGGAAGGCCCGTGGCGTCAGTTGCCTCAATGTCATCCGGCAACTGGCCCTGGGGACCATCCTCTACATGGATGACTACAATGGCTACTACCACCCCTCCAAGTGGGGAAAGGCGGAGGGCGTCGCCCTGGCTGACAATTTCTATTTCTATTGTTTCAACCTCATGTGCAACCCCGACGGCGGCCTTCCCACGCCGGACGAGGTGACCCAACGGGGGGAGGCCGCCTGGAAGCCCTGGCTCTGCCCGGACTTCAACGGGGAGGACGCATGGGAATACAGTTGGATTGGCTGGGAGCGCACCCGCATAGGGGACCAGGCCCCCCGACGGCGTCCCAAGACAGGATACCAATACAACGGATCGGGGGGCTACAACAACCAGGTCATCCAGGAATATGGCGACCTGGGAATCCGTTCCCAGTGGCTCAAGGAGACCCAGGTGAGGGCCCCCTCCCGGTTCGTCCTCTTCCTGGACCGCTGCAACTGCACCGGAAACGGCGGCAGCTGGACAACCTGGTATATGCTTGTCCACGAATATTCCTGCGACTTGGAGGAGGTGAAACGGCAATTCTGCCGGCATGACGGGCGCTGCAACATCGTCTTCGCCGACGGCCATGTGGAGGCCACCCCCTGGGAGGACCTCCTGGCCCTCTCCCAGTCCGGAGACGGAGACACGGAAAAACTGGTGATGCAGATTGGCGGAGACAACCAGTAGCCACCCCATGCCCGCGCCACGCCTCCCCCGACGCCGACGCCTCGCCCTCCTTTGCCTGCTCCTCTGCCTGGGGCTGGGCGGCGGGCTCTGGCGATGGCATCTCCGGAGCCTCCGCTTCCAGCCCAGGCTGGTGTCGGCCGCCCCCGCCGAGGGGGGCGCCTGGGAGGCAGGCATGGCCAGGATGCGAGTGGAACTCCCCTTCAACACCCAGACGGAACTCCATTTCGTGGTTCCCCTGGACGCCCACGGAAACCCCAGACCCTCCGCCTCCCGCATCCTCTTCTGGGCACCCTACCTGGGGGCCGCCAACGCCCTCCGCTCCAGGGGACTCCCCCCCGCCGCCCTGGAATACGCCCGCCGCAGCGGCTGGACGGTCTTCAGCCTGACCATCGACTCCCCCGCCCCGGGAGACTGCTCCCCACACCCCTACTACACACACTATGAATCCGGCTGGTGGCAGGCGGTCTTCGCCTCCCAGGAGTGGCTCCAGCGGAAATATGGGCTGGCCCCGGGAAAACTCCTCCTGGGCGGGGAATCGGCGGGAGGCGGCATGGCGGAGCGCCTGGCGGTGGCCTTCCCGGAGCGAATCCTGGCGGCCGCCTGGAGCGGCGGAAGCGGATACGCCCCCATCCCCCCTGGCTTCTCCGTCCCCCTCTTCGCCCTGAACAGCTGGGGCTGCTACGGGGCGACGCCCACCTGGGAACTCCGCAGGCAGGCCGCCGCCGCAGGGGCCCAGCTGCTATGGGCAGAGGTCCCCCCCTACTTGAATGGGAAAACCGTGGAGCATCACGCCCCCTCCCGCCTCACCGAGGAGCGAAAATGGCGCTTCCTCCAGGCAATCCTGGACCTCCAGGAGCCCGCCACAGGAAAAATCCCCCCGCCGGAACAGTGGCCGGAAAGCCTCCCCATGCCCGACGGCCTCACCGCGCACTTCCCCTGCCGGGAACTGCGGGAGGCCTGGCAGGAACTGCCCCTGGAAATCAACCACGCCCTGCGACAGGAGTGGCCGACGCGCCCCCTCCCCGGCCCACGCCCCTCCCCCCACCGCGCCAACGCCCTCTTCTTCTACCAGGAAGCCGGCGAATGCTTCCTCCAGGACGCCGCGGAAATCCTCCGCAGGGAGGGATGCCAGGCATATTTCCTCCCCCTCCCCGACAACGGCAACGACAGCCCCCTCTGCGCCGCGCCGGAGGGGGAGGCCGGCAAGAGGGAGCCGACGCCCCCCTGGCAGGAGGCCGCCCTGGCGGAGATGCTCTCCCGGGGCCGGGAGGCCCTCCACGCCCCCCAGCCGCTCCTGCTCCTGGGGAATGGCCCGGGGGCGCAGCCAGCCCTCCTGGCGGCGGAGACCCTCTGCGCCGAGAGGGAGAAGGAGGGGGAGGGGCCCGCCCTGCACCTGGCCCTGATGGATCCCATCCTCACCTTGGAGGAGGAGGAACGGCTCCAGGCACTCCCCTGCCCCAAGAGGGTCTTTCTTTCCCAGTTGGACTTCTCCCCCCTGGAAGCGGAGCAGACAACCTGCCTCCCCCAGGCAGACTCCCTGGAAATCCTCTGGCTGGATTTCCTCCATGCCGCCGCAAAACTGCCCCAATAGCCCATGGGACGCCCCAGCGGAACGCCACCCTCCTCCTGGCAACGGCTCCCCACCCTCCTGGCGGCCGCCGGCCTCCTCCTCCTGGCCCTGGGAGGATGGATGGCACTCACCCAGGAAAGAATCCCCAACCAGGACAACCCCCGCATCCCCCCAGGAAAGACCATGGCGGGCAAGGTACTGTGGCTCCGCCCCCTCCCCCAACGCCCCCAGGCCATCCTGATCCTGGCCAGCGGATACAACGACCGAACGGGAAACCTCATCCGAAACCCCCTTTGGCAAAATTTCGCCCGGGAACACCGCCTCGCCCTGGGAGAGGCCTCCTTCGCCTCCCCCCTTGACCAACTGGCCCCGGGAAAGCAAGGATACTACTACCCCGAACACGGCTCCGGAAAAACCCTCCAGGACGCCCTCCAAAAGGAATTCGGCCCCCCAGAAGACTGCCCCCCTCTCCTCCTCTTCGGATTCTCGGGAGGCGCAATCTTCCTGGCACGCTTCCAGGCCTGGACACAATACCCCGTCGCCGCATGGTGCGCCCTCGCCGGAGGCCGATTCCCCACACCACGCCCCACACAGGCCCCCGCACTCCTCCTCTGCGGAGACGAAGACGAACGACTCCCCGCAAACCGCCATTTTCTCCAACTCTGCCGAAAATCCGGCGCCAAGGCCCAACTCCAGGAACTCCACCAGTGCGGACATGTCATGGACTACCGCTCCTTCGAAGCCGCACAGCTCTTCTTCCTCCGCATCCTCCAGGAAAACCCAAACTCCCGCAAAATCCCCCCCATCACCCCAATATCATTACCTTTTCGTTAGATTTCTATTTGCGGAAATAGAGTTGCACGTATAGATTATTCCCTAGTTCCGTAGTTCCGGCAATTGGGCGCGTGCCCATGAGCCAGGGGTCGTCTGCCTCAGGATACGGGATCCGTCACTCATTCATCTCCGCAAGGAAAACCAACCTTTACCCACAAGGAAAAAACGATGAAGAAGTTTGCCGCGTTTCTGATGATGCTGACCCTGGTCGCCTCTTTCAGCGTCTTTGCCCAGGAAGCCCCCGAAGCCCCCGAAGCCCCCGAAGCCCCCGAAACCCCCGCCGTGGAGGCGGAGGAATCCAGCGCATGGATTCCCTCCCTTGAACTCTCCGCCACCTGGGGCTCCAAGTACATGTGCGACGGCAAGGTCGTGAACCCCAATGCCATGACCTTCCTGGACGCCTTCATGACCCTCAACGGCTTCTACGTCGACCTGTGGGCCGCCATGGACATGAGCCACTGGAACCGCCCCGACGGCGGCTCCTACGCCTACAAGAATGACCGCCAGTACCGCGCCGAAGAGGTCGACTACGTGATCGGCTACGCCTACACCTTCGAAGACCTCCTCCCCATCTCCCCCCTGACCATCGACGTGGCCTACAAGTACTTCCAGTACCCCCGCGCCTACTTCGACCATGACGAGCCCCTGGACATGACCATCTACCTGGACAACCTCCTGGGCGAAGAGTCCAAGTACACCCTGGGCACCGGAGTCACCTTCCGCTACGACCTCAACTGGTACACCTGGTACGGCTGGTACGACGTGACCCTCGGCACCAGCATCACCGACAAGCTCTCCGCCAAGGTCTCCGCCAAGGTCTTCTGGGGCACCAAGAGCAAGATGCGCCAGGCCTACGGCCTCAACCGCGACGTCATCAGCTCCCTGGAGGTGAAGGGCGACCTCTCCTACCAGGTCTGCGAGAACATCACCCTCGGCGCCTTCGTGGATTGCGGCTGGGCCCTGGATCACGAAATCCGCCAGGCCTGGAAGGATGACTCCATCAACAACGAGGAGAACTTCCGCTTCGGCATGAGCCTCGCCTACGCCTTCTAACCTAGGACGGAAGCCTTAGGCTCCCCCAAAGACCGCCATCCGGCCCACCGCGCCGGATGGCGGTTTTCCTTTGCCCGCCCCACAGGAAAACCCGCAACCCCTGGCCTCCACCGCCTACGGGGAGGAAATTGCGCCGCCGGGACGGCTTCCTGCATTATATTATCCCCGCTTGACAAACATCACAGACGTCTTGGAGCGGGTCTGTTGACCCGCTTTCTTTTTTTCCGCAATCTTACGGAGGACAGCAATATGAGCAAAATGACGGAAGAGCAGAAGCAACGGCTCCAGCAGATGGACTACGTGGCCAAGCAGCATGGACTCACCCGCGAGGAGATGACCGCCATGCTGGAGCGGGCCATCCGGGAAGCCGCCCGCAAGGCAGTCCGCAACTATCTCAATGTGGATGTGAAGATTGACGAAAAGGGCGGCATGGCCTGCTACGCCCGCCTGGTCGTCGTGGAAAAGGTCGTGGACCCCACCCTGGAAATCGACCTGGGCACGGCGCTGACCAAGGTCCCCGACGCGGCAATCGGAAAGGAAATCCTCTGGGAGGTGAACACAAAGGATTTCGGGCGCATCGCCGCACAGGCCGCACGCCAGTTCATGACCACCGGACTCCAGGACGCCTCCAAGCGCCATGTGGTCTCCCAGTTCATGGGCCAGGAAGGACAACTCCTCAATGGCTCCATCTCCCGACGGGACAAGAACGGAATCTGGATCGATTTCGGGAATGCGGAGGGCCTCATGCCCCCCAAGGGCTGCATCCCCGGGGAGCAATACGAAATCGGAGACCACCTGACGGTGCTCCTGAAGACCCTCAACCCCGACAAGCCCGGCGCCAGCCTCTTCGTCACCCGCTCCAGCCCCGAATTTGTCCGCCGCCTCTTTGAGCGAGAGGTCAGCGAAATCGCGGACGGCACGGTGGAAATCAAGGGGATCGCCCGGGAACCCGGCTACCGCACCAAGATTGCGGTCTACAGCGAACAGGCCAAGGTGGACCCCGTGGGGGCCTGCGTGGGCGTCCGCGGCTCCCGGGTCCGCATGATTGTCAGCGAACTGGGCGGCGAAAAGGTGGACATCATCAACTGGGACCCCGACATCCGCGTCTTCGCGGAGAACGCCCTGAAGCCGGCCAAGTTGGCGAAGGTCTACGTGGAAGAGGAGGAGAACGGGGAGAAGGTGCTTCAGGTGCGCGTCACCGAGGACCAGCTCTCCCTCTCCATCGGAAAGAAGGGGCAGAATGCACGCCTGGCCGCCAAGCTGCTGGGCTGGAAAATCAAGATTGAGCGCATCTCCCCCGAGGAGCCCGTCCAGGAGGACACCATGGAGCAGAAGATCCGCCAGGCGGCCCAGCTGCTGGCGGAGACCTGCCATCTGGAGGAGGAGACCGCCCGCCTGCTGGTGGCCAATGGCTACCACTCCGTGGAAGGACTCCGGGAAGCCAGCCAGGAGGAACTGGCGGAAATCGACGGCATCGGCCCCGAAATCGCCGCCCAGATTGTCGCCGCCCTGGCGGAGTAGCCCCCCGCCGCCACGCCCCTCTGGCAGGTGCGCGGGAAAGCCCCCGGAAGGCCAGGAGGGGCGGGCGCCCCGGCAAGGCGGCCCGGTTCCCCGCAGAAGCGCAGGACGACGACCGCCCTGCGGAGGATGTGAAACAGTGAAGAACGGGGAGGCCCAGCCCACCCCCTAAAATACGGAGGAAACATAGATATGTCCACCACAAAGATACGCGTGAATCAACTTGCCCGGGAACTGGGCATGGAAAGCAAGGAACTTGTGGATTTTCTCCAGAAGGAGGGCTTTGATTCTGTGAAGAGCCACTCCAGCACCCTGGACGAGGAGGAGGCGGAGCTGATCCGCAAGCAGATCTACAATGCCCGCAAGGAGGCCCAGGAGGCCCGGCGCGGCGGCCCAAAGCCCGCCCCGGCACCCGCACCCCAGCCCCAGGAGGAGGGGGGGCAGGAGGCCCAGCCGGAGGAAAACGGGAACGAAATCCACCTGAAGACCCCCGTCACCGTCCGCGACCTGGCCACCGCCCTCAAACTCAAGCCCAATGAGTTGATCATCCAACTCATGCACCTCAATATCTTCGCCGCCATCAACCAGGTCCTGGAAACGGAGACCGTGGAAAAGCTCTGCGAGCGAAACGGAAAGAAGTTCGTCCAGGAACGCAGGGAAAAGGGAAACCACCCCGTCTTCGAAAGAAAGGCCTCCGCCATCGCCGCCGCCGCCAATGACGGACGGCCCCGGAAAAAGGTGGGGCGCCCCCCCGTCGTGGTCTTCATGGGACACGTGGACCACGGCAAGACCACCCTCCAGGACTACATCCGGAAAACCCGGGTCGCCGCCGGCGAGGCGGGGGGCATCACCCAGGCCATCGGCGCCTCCGTCGCCCAATACGGCGACCAGACCATCACCTTCCTGGACACCCCCGGACATGCCGCCTTCACCGCCATGCGCGCCAGGGGCGCCAACGCCACCGACGTGGCGGTCCTGGTCATCGCCGGCCCGGAGGGCTGCATGCCCCAGACCATCGAGGCCATCCACCACGCCCAGGCCGCCAAGGTGCCCATCATCGTCGCCATGACCAAGTGCGACCTCCCGGGATGCGACAAGGACCGCGTCCTCCGGCAACTCCAGGAAAATGGCATCCAGCCCGAGGAATGGGGCGGCGAAACCGCCGTCATCCCCTGCAGCGGAATCACCGGGGAGGGGGTGGACGAACTGCTGGAGCGCATCCTCCTGGAGGCGGAGATGCTGGAGCTCAATGCCGATCCCGAGGCCCCCTTCGAAGGGCTGGTCATCGAGGCCCAGATGGAAACCGGCATGGGCCCCACCGCCAACATCCTGGTCCGCAACGGCATCCTCCGCCAGGGAGACTGGTTCTCCTGCGGCTCCACCTACGGAAAGGCACGCGCCCTCCTGGATACCCACGGCAAGCGCCTGGCCAAGGCCACCGCCTCCACCCCCGTCAAAATCATGGGATACAATGGAGTGCCCGAGGCCGGGGACCGGGTCCTTTGGCAGCCCGATGAAAAGAGCGCCAAGGCCGCCGCCGACGAGGAACTCCAGAAAAAACGCCAGGAATCCAATGGCGACGCCAAGGCCATGTCCCTGGAGGAGGTCATGAAGAAGCTCACCGCCAGGAAGGAAAACAGCGATGTGGTGGAGATGAACCTGGTCCTCAAGACCGATGTCCGGGGCTCCCTGGAGGCCATCTCCGAGGCCATCAACGGCATCAAGTCCAACAAAATCACCGTCAAGATTGTCCATGGCGGCGTCGGGGAAATCACCGATTCCGACGTGGTGCTGGCCGCCGCCAGCAAGGCCATCATCGTGGGCTTCCACGTGCGGGCCATGCCCAGCGTCAACCGCACCGCCAAGCAGAAGGGAGTGGAAATCCGCCTCTACTCCATCATCTACGATCTCCTGGACGACCTGGAGGATGTGATGCGCGGGCGGCTTACCCCCGAAACCCGGGAATCCCTCCTGGGAGAGGCCCAAATCGCCCAGGTCTTCCACATCTCCAAGACCGGAAAGATCTGCGGCTGCCGCGTGACCAGCGGACTCATCCGCGTCAACCAAAAGGCCAAGGTCTTCCGGCAGGACAGCCAAATCTACTCCGGCCTGGTGGCCTCCCTGAAGCATTTCAAGGAGGATGTCCGGGAGATGAAGGCCGGACAGGAATGCGGCATCCGCTTGGACAATTTCGAGGATTTCGAGGTGGGCGACCGCATCCAGGTCTTCACCGTGGAAAAGATTCTCCCCGAACTCTAGCGCACCGCCAAGGCCAGCCAGGCGCCCCCTGCGGCTCCCCGCCGCCTCCCCGCATGGCCGGCCTTGGGCAAGGCGCCAGGAAGCCCCCCACTTTCCGGAATAAGGACACCATGCCTGTCGACGACCGCATCGCACGCCTCAATTGCCAAATCCTGCGGGAACTGGGCCTGCTGGGAGAGGTCATCATCCGCCCCCACATCCCGGACGCCCTGGTCACCTTCGTTGCCGTGGAGCTGGCCAGCAACCTGCGCACCGCCACTGTCTTCTTCTCCGTCTACGGCGGCGACTCCGCCAAGAGGAGGGCCATGGAGCTGATGAAGCGGAAACGGGTCGCCCTCCAGGAGGGCATCGCCCGGAAGGTGCCCATGAAATACACCCCCGTCCTCCATTTCCGGCTGGATGAAACCGCCGAAAGGGCGGACCGGGTCCTCACCATCCTCAACCAGTTGAACCTCCCCCAGGAGGAGGACGCCAAACACCCCCGGGAAGAAAACCATCAGCCCGGCTGACGACAACGGGAATAGCCCCAGGAAACAGGGGAAAGGAGCGCGCCC
The DNA here is from genome assembly GCA_016302725.1 of Lentisphaeria bacterium. Lineage (GTDB taxonomy): Bacteria > Verrucomicrobiota > Lentisphaeria > Oligosphaerales > Oligosphaeraceae > UBA1724. The sequence goes on along the minus strand of JAEDNB010000029.1, from coordinate 4,815 downwards.
TGCGCCCCCCACCCCACTCCGCCCCAGCCCCCAACGTCACAGAATGAGGCACGCCACCATGGACGAAGATGCCCCAAAAATCCTGACCCTCCAGGCAGAGGGTTGCGTCCGGGATCCCAATGGACTCCATCTGAAGGTCGCCACCACCATCAGCAATCTCTGCCGACACTCCCGCTCCAAGGTCACCATCACACGGGTGGACGCACAAAGGGAGGCCGACGCCAAAAGCCCCCTGGCCCTCCTCGCCCTGGACGCCACGCATGCACGCCGCCTCCGCATCCTCGTGGAAGGCCCCGACGCCAGGGAAACCATGGCCGCCCTGGAACCCCATTTCACCCTCCAGGCCCCCACTGAATAAGCAGACGACGCCCCCATGAAACGGAGGGAACTGGCCGACATCCTGAACCGCCTCCAGATGCACCCCAGCAAGGCACTGGGACAGAATTTCCTGGTGGACGAAAATTGCCTGGATGCCCTGGCCCGGGAGGCCAATCCCCAGCCCGGGGAGGCCATCCTGGAGGTGGGCCCCGGCCTGGGGGCCCTCACCCAGCGCCTCCTCCAGGCGGGAAGCCACGTCACCGCCATCGAGTTCGACTCCCGCCTGGCCGCCTATCTGCGCCAAAAATGGGGGAGCCTCCCCCATTTCCAACTGCGGGAGGAGGACGCCTGCAAGACCGACTACGACGCCCTCTTCCCCAAGGGCACCCCCTATCGCTGCGTCGCCAACCTCCCCTACTCCTGCGCCTCCGTCATCCTCGCACGGATGACCTCCGCGCAAAATCCCCCCAAATCCCTCCACGTCCTCCTCCAGAAGGAGATGGCCGAACGGCTGGCCGCCCAGGCGGGAACCCCGCAATACGGGCTCCTCACCGTGCGCCTCGCCTTCCAATACCAGGCCCGCCTCGCCCGCCCAGTCCCCCGGGGGGTCTTCTTCCCTCCCCCGGAGGTGGACTCCGCCTTCCTCGCCCTGGAGGCCAGGCCCACTCCCCTGGCCCCCCCAGACCTCCGGGAAAAGGCCGCCAGACTCGCCGCCGCCGCCTTCGCACAAAGGCGAAAACAGGCCAGAAAACTCCTGGAACCCCTCCTCCCGAATGCCAATGTGACCGCCCTCCTGGAGGAACTGGGACTGCCCCCCACCGCACGGGCAGAGGTCATCACCCCACAGCAATATATCCTACTCGCCCAAGCAGATGGAAACCGCTCTCTTCGCCTTCCAGGCCAGTGACCTCTTCGGCAGGGGCATTGTCTTCGCCCTCGTCGGCCTCAGTTCCCTCTTCTACGGCTTCCTCATCCATAAGTTCTTCTACCTGAATGAGTGCAAAAAGAGGGACGACACCATCCTGAACCGAATGGCGCAATTCACCACCGAAGCCCATCAAATCCTGGGGGAACTGGAACGGGACCGCCAAACCACCGGACCCCTGGTGTGCCTGGCAAAGGTCGCCGCCAATACCCTCCAGAATCTACTCCACCCCACCCCACAGGAACGGTACGCACTCTTCTCCGACGGCACCCTCCCCAGGCCACTCTCCCCCCAGGAAATCGAAAGCATCCAGGTGGCCATGGACAACGAGGCCAGCCGACAGACCGCCGCCCTGGAGGAAGACCTCCATAACATCGCCACCATCATCACCCTGGCACCCCTCCTGGGACTCCTGGGAACGGTCTGGGGCGTCATGGCCACCTTCGTCGGCATCGTCATGAACGGCGGACGCCCCGACATCCAGGCCATCGCCCCCGGCATCGCCGGCGCCCTCCTCACCACCGTGGCCGGACTCCTCCTCGCCATCCCCGGCGTCTTATTCAACAATTGCCTGCAGAAGAGCGTCCAGGACCGGGAAACGATCATGGAGGACTTCACGGCGGCCATCACCTCCTCCCTCCAGACCGCCAAGACCGCCAAGGCCGCCACCACCCCAACCCCCCAGGACGACGGAAATGCCCAGGCCTAGAAGAAGAAACTCCCTGGCCCACCGGAGGATTGCCGCCGAGGTCAACATGACCCCCCTCATGGACCTCACCTTCGTCCTCCTGATTCTCTTCATCATCACCGTCCCCATCCTGGACTACAAGACGGATGTGGTCCCCCCCGCCATGAACACCGAGGCCACACTCCCCGAAACCGACCCCGAGGCAATCCAGGTGACCCTGGACAGCGAAGGACGGTGCGCCATCAACGGAACCCCCGTCGCCGTCGCCGACCTGGAGGCCCAGATGATGGCCCTGAAGGGGATGGGACGCCGCCGCGTCCGCATCCGCGCCAGCGGGGAACGCCCCTATGAGGAGATTGTGGCCCTCCTGCGACCCGCCAAACACTGCGGATTGGAAGTCCAACTGGAAACCCGCGCGGAATGACCCTCCAGTGGCCCAAAGTCAATCCCCCCTGCCAGGATGTGAGGCCCCTCGCACGACTCCCACGCCTCCATCTGGCCGCCGCCATCGCCAGCGGATTCCTCCTGGCCACCGCTTTCCCCCCCCTGGAATGGTGGCCCATGGCCTTCCTGGGACTGGTCCCCTATCTCGCCGTCCCACAACCCCCACGCCTACGATGGCGACTCCTGGGCGCCGCCGCCCTGGGGGCCACCCACTTTATCGCCTCCCTCTGGTGGCTCAATTCCGTCGGCTTCGCCGCTGGACTCCTCCTGGCCCTCTGCTGCGCCCCCTTCCCCGCCGCATGGGCCCTCCTCTGGGGCACCCTCCTCTGGCATAAAAAACCTAAACACCTGCTCCCAAATCCACAATATCCATCCCACGCAAATACCGCAAATACCGCAGACGCCGCGGGAACCGCGGGCGTGGCAGATATGGCGGCCGGCGACCCCGCCCTGGCCCCCGGCGCCTCCCTCCGGGTCCTCTCCTCCCCCAGGGAGCTCCTCCAGTATGCCCTGCTGGCCGCCGCCGCGTGGACTTCCCTGGAATGGGTCCGGGGATGGCTCTTCACCGGATTCCCCTGGAACGCCCTGGGCACCTCCCAGGCCTTCGCCCACACCAGGCTCCTGGCCACCCTCGCCGGCGCCTACGGCATCTCCTTCCTGGCCATCCTCGCCAATGTCCTCCTGGCCGACCTGGTTTCCCTCCGAACCCCACGGCGCTCCCTCCCCCCCCTTGTCGCCCTGGCCCTCTTCGTCGCCCTCTGGTGCGTCAACGAGAGCCGGCGCGCCCTCCCCCTCAGCCCCACACCCCTCTACATCACCGCCATCCAGGGAAATGTCCCCGAATGCCGAATGTGGACCCCGGAAATCCTCCAGGACGCCTGGACGAAATACGAGTCCCTGACCCGGCAGGCCGCCCGCCTCTCCCCCCAGACGGACCTCTTCCTCTGGCCTGAAGGCGCCCTCCCCTGCGAAATCACCTATCCCCCCTTCGCCCAGGCCCTCCGCGAACTCCTCCGCGATCTCCCCGCACCACTCCTCCTGGGCGCCCTGGATGAACGCACTCTCCCCGGAACCCCCGACTCCCTCCCGCCCCCCGTCTTCAACTCCGCCTTCCTCCTCTCCCCCGACTCCCCCATCCTCACCCTCCCTACCGCCCCCAGAACAGACTACTACGATAAAATGCACCTGGTCCCCTTCGGGGAATACGTCCCCATGGGAAAATCTTTCCCATGGCTCAAGGACCTCATCGGCATGGGACGGGACCTCACACCGGGACAGTTCCCCGCACTCCTTGCCCTCCACTCCCAAAACGCCCCCGGTGCCTCCTTCCAATGCGGACTGAATATCTGCTTCGAGGACGCCTTCCCAGGAATCTCCCGCACCTTCGCCCGAAAGGGCGCCCAACTCCTGGCCACCATCACCAACGACTGCTGGTACGGGGAATCCGCAGGGCCGCGACAGCATCTTGCCCAGGCCGTCATGCGGGCCGTGGAAAACCGACGCCCCCTGCTCCGCTCCGGAAACAACTCCCATACCTGCCTCATCTCCCCCAAAGGGGAAATCCTCCAGCCCATCCTGTCCCCCTCCGGCTCCCCCTTCGCCCAGGGATGGAGGACATACCAAGTCCATCCCATGGCCAAACGCGCCCCCCTTACCCTCTATGCCAGGACCGGTGACCTCCTCCCCAAGGCCGCCACCCTCGCCACACTCCTGGCCGCACTCTCACTCCTCCTCCAAACCCTGAAACATAAACACCAATTGGCACAGGCCCTGAAACATACCCCCTAGACACCCCAAAGGCCATTCGCGGTGTTCCTTGTGTTTTTCCCCTGGAAAAGGAAAACGCAAGAGCCGGAAAAGAGCCAGGGCGGCATGACATCCCCGGACAGGCACTACCCCGCCGCTGACTCCAACCTAATCTCCTCCGCACACGCATTTATTGACTCCGAAAAATCCATCCCGCCGGACGGACAGGGGCTATTTGGGGAGCGCCTTGCGGGACGCAATGCAACTTCTGGCCAGCGCAACCCGCAGACGGAAAATACGCCGCGAAGTAAATGCACCCCCTTCCCCCTGCGCGTGCGTTTGCCGTTGCAACCTACGATCCTATGTGGTAGCCTCCTGCCGAGCCTCCACCGAAGAGCTCTCCTGCTCCTCCTCCCCCTGGGATTTCTCCGAAGAAAACAAGGAAATGACGTTCTTTACCCCTTTCTTCATGCTTTTCCCTACCACTTTTGAGACTTGAAGGCCGCAATGGAGGAACTTTTCTACGGCAATTTTCATCTCCTCGGAGGTCATCACCTCCACAATCCCCCCGGGAATCTCCTTCATGGAGGCATGAAGCGCCTCCTTCTGGTTTCGCCCAATCCCGTTCTCTAGATAGTGTCTGCTGATTAAATCATAACATGTTTTATTCTATTTAAATAACAAGTAATATATG
>JAEDNB010000028.1 GCA_016302725.1 Lentisphaeria bacterium | reverse complement strand
CATGGTGTCGTTGGTGGAGGTATCGCCGTCCACCACGATGCGGTTGAAGGAGCGTTCCAGGGCCTGTTCCAGGGCCTGGCGGAGCGCCTCCCGATGGATGGCGGCGTCCGTGGTGAAATAGGCCAGCATGGTCGCCTGGCGGGGGCGGCTTTGGCAGAGGGTCATCTGGGGGGCGATCATGCCGGCGCCTTTGGTCATGGCGCCGATGGTGATGGTGGTTTCCCCCAGGGGGAAGGAGACCGCCACCCGCTTCTCCACGGTGTCCGTGGTCATGATGGCCCGGGCGGCGGCCTGGCTTCCCTCCGGGGAGAGGGCGGCCGCCCCCAGGTCGATGCCATGGCGGATGGTCTCCATGGGCAGGAACTCGCCAATCACCCCCGTGGAGGAGACCAGGACCTCGTCCGTCTCCACCCCCAGCTTTTCCGCCGCATAGGCGGCCATGGCCCGGGCGTCCTCCGCCCCCTTGGCCCCCGTGCAGGCATTGGCCACCCCGCTGTTGACCACCACGGCGCGGACGGGGCGCTCCTTCCGCAGCACCCGCCTGTCCCACTCCACCGGGGCGGCGGCGAAGAGGTTGCTGGTGAAGGCACCCGCCGCCTGGGCGGGAACCTCGCTGAAAAGCACCGCCAGGTCCGGCTGGCCACTGGGCTTCAGGCCGGCGGTGACGCCTGCGGCGCGGAATCCCCTGGGGGAACACACGCCGCCTTCAGGCAACATCTGGATTTCCATAAGGAGAATGAAAGAAAAGGGGGTGGGATGGGATTAAAGGGAGAGGGGAGGCGGGGCCGTCAGAAGCCGGCCTGCCGCAGGCTCTCCAAGGTGACGGCGGGAGAGGAGGCGGGAAGGAGGCTGGCCACGTACCGCCCCACCAGGTCCGCCTCCAGGTTGACCCTGTCGCCTGCCTTCAGCCACTGGAGGGCGGTGTGCTGCCAGGTATGGGGGATGAGGCAGACGGAGAAGGCCTCCGCCGTCAAGGTGGCCACGGTAAGGGAGACGCCGCCGATGGCGACGGAGCCCTTCAGCACCAGGGGGAACTCCCGGGGGTCGGGGCGCCGGAGGGAGAGGACCCAGTCCCCGCCCTGGCGCCCGGCGGAGAGCACCTCCTTCGCGCAGTCCACGTGCCCCTGGACGATGTGGCCGCCCAGGCGGTCGCCCACGGCCAGGGCCGGCTCGATGTTGACCCGCCGCCCGGGGCGGTACTCCCCGAAGACAGTCCGGCGGAGGGTTTCCTCCAGGCAATGGAAGGTGCAGAGGCTTCCCTCCAGGGCGGCGATGGTCTGGCAGCATCCATCCACCGCCACGCTGTCTCCCAGGCGGAGGATTTCCGGAGGGAGGCCGGTCTCCACCTGGAGCGTGGCTCCCGTGGCCTGGCGCCGCAGGGCGCGGACGGTGCCGATGGATTGGACGATGCCGGTGAACATGGGGCGGTGGGCGGGGCTACTTGCAGTTGTCGGGATAGGCGATGTAGAGCAGGTCCTCCCCCACCATTTCCAGGCGGGGGCGGGAGAGGTGGATGGCGGCCTCCAGGCAGGGCGGGGCGATGCCGCCCACGGCGGGGATGGAGTCCCTGCCGCCGATGATCTTGGGGGCCAGGAAGAATTGAATCTGGTTCACCACGCCGCAGGAGAGTGCGTTGGCCGCCAGCTCCCCACCCCCCTCGATGAGGAGGACCACCTTGTCCTCGGCGCCCCAGATGGAGAGGAAGGTATCCCAGGCCTCGGGGGTGTCGGGCTGGGTCTCCACCAGGGGGCGGCCCGTGGCCATGGTGAGATGGAGGTCGCTGGGCAGGGGCTGGCTGGTCCAGATGACGGGGATGGGCTGGCGCCCCCAATTGGGGGGCTCGCGGACGGTGAGCTGTGGGTTGTCCCGGCGGGCGGTCTGTCCGCCCACCATGATCATGTCGCTGATTTGGCGCAGCCGGTGGGCGCGGCGGCGGGCTTCTGGGCCGGTGATCCACTGGGAGGTGCCGTCGGGGAGGGCGATTTTTCCATCCAGGGAGAGTCCCAGTTTCAGGATGACCCAGGGGCGGCGTTTGCGGATCCACCAGAAGAAGTGTTCGTTGAGGCGGTGGCACTCTTCTTCCAGGAGCCCGGTCTCCACCTGGATGCCGGCCGCCCGGAGGCGTTCCACGGCGGCTCCCCCGTGGGCGGGATTTTCATCCAGGCATCCTATGACCACCCGTCCCACCCGGGAGCGGATGATGGCCTCGCAGCAGGGGGGGGTGCGCCCGGTGGTGGTGCAGGGTTCCAGGGTGACATAGAGGGTGGCCTGGGAGAGGTCGGTGCCTGGCGGGAGGGCTTCCAGGGCGCGGATTTCCGCATGGGCCTCCCCCGCCTTGGCATGGTGTCCCCGGGAGAGTTCATGCTCTCCCTGGGCGATGACGGCCCCTACCATGGGATTGGGGGAACAGGTTCCCCAGCCTTTTTCGGCCTCCTGCAAGGCGGCCTGCATCCATCGTCGGTCTATGTCACTTAACATACCGTGGTTTTCAGGGGTGAAGGAAAGGCGTCCGGCCGGTTGCCGGGCCTGGGGAAGTGCCTCCGGAGAGGAAATGGGGGTTTTCGGGGGGAGTTCAGCGGGCGCTCAAGGCGCGGAGGAGCCAGGCCAGGGCGGGACGGGGGTCCCAGGGGGAGCCATGGCGGCGGGCGATGCGGTAGGTCTCCCGGCGGGCGAGGGCGCGGCTGGCATTGGCGAGGCCGCCCAGTTGCATATGGATGCAAGCCTGGTCCAGGGTGCCCCAGGGAATCTTCGCCAGATGGCAGCGCCAGATGAAATCGTAGTCGGCGGCGATGCGGTAGGCGGTATCGTAGCGCCCTACCCTCTCGTAGGTCGTCCGGCGGAAGAAGGTGCCTGGGTGGGGCACCGGCATCCGCCAGGGGAGTTGCCCCAGGCTGGCGGGGCGGAAGAGCCACTCCCTCCCCGGGGAAGCCGGGTGCATCCAGACTGGAAGGGAGAGGGCGCCCAGGGCGGGAGAGCGCCGGAAGGCCTCCTCCACCAGGCGCAGGACAGGCGGATCATACCAGTCGTCCGCATTCAGCAACGCCACAATCCCGCAGCGGACCTGGGCCAGGGCCTGGTTCCAGGCGCCGGGAATGCCCGCCTCCCCCGGAAGGCGGACCTGCCTCTCCACCTGGAAATCCACGCCCCTTTCCCGGAAACGCCCCTGCCAGCGCTCCAGCAGGGCCAGGGTGCCGTCCGTGGAACCGCCGTCCACCACCCGGTATTCCCGGGGGAGCACCTCCTGGGCCAGGACGCCCTCCAGGGTGCGCTGCAGGGTGCCCTCCGCATTCCAGCAGATGGTGACCAGGGAGATGTCGCCAATCATGGGGCGGAGTCTCCGGAGGGAGGGGCGTCACCTGCGTCCCCTGGAAGCTGGCGGGGGTTCTTCAGGGCGATTTGGCGGGTCAGTTCCGTCAACTGGCGTTCCAGGCGGCGGAATTTTGCCAGGACAATGAGCATGGCGCCATATCCCGCCAGGACGGCCAGGTAGAAGAGGAGGTCCGTGCCGCGCCCCACCCCCACCTTGGCCGCCAGCCAGTTGGTGGTTTCGGGGAAGAGGACCAGGAAGACCCCCAGCATCAACTGCCCCGCCAGGAAGAGGCGGACGCCCAGGCGGCTCTTCAGGGAGACCAGCGCCACCAGGGTAAGCAGAAGCAAGCCGGCGATGAGGATGATGCGGATGGCCATGGCGGCAGGGGGGAAGGGAGTGGGGGAAGGAAGCGCCGTGGACCTAGGAGGCGGCGGGGGGGGCTTCCGTTTCCAGGCGGCGCCGGATGGTGCGGTAGTCTGTCTTTCCGGTGCCCAGCATGGGGATTTCCTCCCAGTGGCGCACCTCCCGGACAGAGCAGATGGGGGAGAAGCCCTCCTGGCGCAGGGCCTGGTTGGCCTCCTCCCGGGAGACCTCCGCCAGGGAGACCAGGACAATGGTGGGCGAGGCGTCCGGCCCATAGGCCTCCACCGCCAGGGAGGGCCCCTTGGCCAGGGGGTCGGCGAAATGCTTCAGGAGGCCCTCCTCCAGGGCGGGGAGGGAAATCATTTCGCCGCCGATTTTCACGAAGCGCTTCAGGCGTCCCTTGAAAGTGATGTAGCCGTCGGCATCCATCTGGACCAGGTCGCCGGTGCGGTACCAGCGCTGGCCGTCGTATTCCACGAAGGGGCTGGGGCCATCGTAGCCCAGGTAGCCGCCGAAGACCGCCTCGCCCCGCACCACCAGCATTCCCGTGGTCCCGGGGGGGAGGGGATGGCTGCACCCCTCGTCCATGACCAGCCCTTGGGTGCAGGGGAGAAGCCGCCCGATGGTGCCCTCCCGGCATTCGGCGGGCTTGTTCAGGGAGACCACGGGGCCGCATTCGGTGATGCCATACCCCTCGTAGAGGGAGGCCTTGGGCGCCTTCTCCCGCAGCAGCTGGAAGGTGGCCTCGGGGCACTTCTCCGCGCCGCAGACCACCAGGCGGAGGGTCCCCAGCTGCTGGGGGGTGCCGTTGCGCAGGATGTTGGCCACGAAGGTGGGGGTGCCGCAGAAGAAATTCACCTTGTAGGCGGCGGTGATGCGGGCCAGCATGGCCCCCTCCGTGGGATTGGGATGGTAGACCACGCGGATGTTGGAGACACAGGGCAGGACGATGCTGAGGAGGGTGCCGAAGGAGTGGAAGGGGGGCAGCATCCCCAGCAGGCAATACCCCTTCTGGATTCCCATGTCGGCGGCGGCGTGCGCCACGTTCACCAGCAGGTTCCTGTGGGTCAGGGGCACCGTCTTGGGGAGGCTTTCGGAGCCTGAGGTGAAGAGAATCACCGCGGTCTCGGGAATGGGGGCCTTCCAGAGTTTCCGCCAGCAGAGGCGGCTCCGGGCGAAGGCGAGCAGTTTCGCCCCCAGGCCAATGGAGTCCCGGATGGACTCCACGGTCACAAAGCGCTCCTCCAGCCCGGAGAAGTCCACCCCCGTCCCCTTCAGCCGGTCCACCAGCACCTGCGCCGTGAGAATCCTCCCCACTCCGGCGGCCTCCACGCAGTGGCGCAGATTCCGGTTGCCCACGGTCCAGTTCAGCATCACGGGCACCTTGCCCGCGAACTGGGCGGCCAGGTACATGAGGGTGGCCGCCACCGTCCCCGGCATGAGAATCCCCAGGCGCTCCCCGGGGAGCTTCTCCAACTGGGGGGCCAGGGCCAGCACCGCCAGCACCATCTTGCGGTTGGTGAAGACCCCGCTGGTCTGGTCCGCCCAGACCGGGAGGGAAGGAGCTTTCCGGGCATTCTTCAGGAAGGCCATGGGAATGTTGTCCGCCGGGGTGATTTCCATGGGGCGGGGGTCGTCGTAATACCAATGGGCGGGGACGGGGATCAGGGGTTCCATGCCCGCGCTCTCCCCCATGGCGGCAATCAGGAGGCTGGCCACGGTGCGGAGTTTTTCCGGACTGGGCACTTCCTTGCCGAAGCGCTGGGCGATCCACTGCTGGAGTTCCACCACCACCAGGGAATCCAGCCCCAGGTCCGTGCCCAGGGTGTCCGTGTCCCGGATAAGGCGCTTGCCCGTCAACTCCCGCAGCTTTTCCTTGACGGCCATCCGGACCTCGTCGGGGACTCGGGAGGTATCCTCGACGGTGTTGCAGGCATCGGGCTCGGGCAGGGTGCGGACGCCGCCACGCTCAAACCAGGTGTAGGGGACATAGGTATTGGGGCGCATGGCCTGGTTGTAGAAATTCTCCAGGTAGCGGTTCAGCAGTTCCTTTTCCGTGGCCTCGGGCAGGTCGTCAGGCCGGGGGACGAACTCTATGGTCACATGGCGCCGTGGCATGAAGAAGACGCCCCCCAGGAGCACATGCCAGATATGGCGCTTGAGGCAGGTGCCGAAGGGGAGCTGATAGCCCTTGGCCCGCCCGAAATCGCTCCCCCAGAGCCCCGTGGTGCGCACCAGGACAACTTTGCACTCCGGGAACTCCTGGAGAATCCGGGAAAGCCCCCCGTTGCCCCGGAGCTTCTCCTGCCGGGAACGGTAGATGCGCCCGGCGGGATAGAAGAGGAGGTTGTCCCCCGCCTTCAACGCCTCCACGCAACGCCGGATCTGGGCCAGCACCGCATCGTGCCCGGCAATGCCCGACACCCCCAGGTCCGGCAGGGGAAGCACCCGGATGCGCCAGCCAATCCGGCGCAGCGCCGTCGCCTTCACCTGCTTTTCGGTCACCAGCGCACGGGGATGGAAGCGGCGCCAGAGCACCGTGGAAAGAATCACGGGGTCGATGAGGGCGGGATGGTTGGGCAGGAAAAGCACCCCGGAACGGCCATACCGCTTCATTACCTCGTCCAGCCCCTTGACGTGGATGCGGTAGCGCAGGCGGACAGCGAGATAGGCGACGAGCCAGAGGAAAAAAACAATCAGGCAATTCATTCCGAAGTCTCCTGGAAATTGGTGTCATCCTGGAGGCGGTGCTGCTTGAGGGCCTCGAAGAGGATTACGCCGGCGCAGTTTCCCACGTTGATGGAGTTTTTCCGCCCGCAGGCGGGCAGTTGCAGGAAAGCATCGCAGAGGGCGAGGGCCTCCGGGGAGATGCCCAGGGCCTCGTTTCCCAGCACGAAGGCGGCGGGGAAGCGGAGGTGCGCCTCCCAGTAGCACTGGGCGCCCACCACGGTGTCCACGCCATAGACGGCATATCCCTCCGCCTTCAGCTCCCGGATGGCGTCCGCCGCGCGGGGGAAATGCCGGCAAGGCACCATGGCGTCGCAGCCCATGGCGGTCTTGGCCAGTTTCTCGTGGGGTGGGCAGGGGGTGTATCCGCAGGCGTAGATGGCCCGGGCATTCACCGCGTCCGCCAGCCGGAAGATGTTCCCGGTGTTGTAGGCGCTGCGCAGGGTGTCCAGCACCACCACTACGGGGAGGCTCTCCCCCCTGGGGGCGTCCTGGTCCCCTACTCTCATCTGCGGGACGGCGTCCAGGGGCATGGGCGGCAAAAGGGGGAAAGGCTGCTGGCGCTACCGGTGGGAGGAGGGACGGAAGGGGGGACGCCCCCGGCCGCCCTCGGGACGACGGCCAAAGGAGGAACGGCCCGGGAAACCCCGATGGCCGCCCTCCCGCCTGCCCTCGGGACGCACGCCTTCCCGGGGAGGCAGCTTGACCCCCGCCACGGGGGCGGGCATCACCAGCATCTCCTCGGGGGGCTGGACCGTGGGCAGGGCACGCCCGATGTACTGCTCGATTTCCGGCATGACAAAGGCGCAATCCTCGTCCGCGAAGGAGATGGCGCGGCCCTGGTGGCCGGCGCGGGCGGTGCGCCCCACCCGGTGCACATAGTCCTCGGCCTCGTAGGGGAGGTCGTAGTTGAAGACGTGGGTGATGTCGTCCACCTGGATGCCCCGTCCCGCCACATCCGTGGCCACCACGACTTTCACGGTGCCGTTGCGAAAGGCCTCCAGGATGTTGAGGCGGCGGTTCTGGTTCACGTCCCCGGAGAGCATTTCGCAGGGGATGCCGTATTTCATCAGCTGGTAGCGGAGTTCCTCCACGTCCCGGCGTCGGTTCCGGAAGATGAGGGCCCGGTGGACATCCTCGTGCTGGAGGACCCAGAGGATGATGGCCAGTTTTTCCCGGGTGGTGCAGGCGTAGACGGTTTCATTGACGCCCTCGGCCACCACCCGTTCCGGCTCCACTTCCAGGACGGCGGGATCGGGGCGCATCCAGCGGCTGGCCAGGGCCATGATGTCCTGGGAGAGGGTCGCACTGAAGAGCATGGTCTGCCGTTGTTCCTTGGGTGGCAGATAGTTGATGATGCGTTTCACATCGGGGATGAACCCCATGTCCAGCATGCGGTCCGCCTCGTCGATGATGAGCACCTTGAGCATGGAGGTGTCAATCACACGCTTCTGCAGGAAATCAATCAGCCGCCCGGGGGTGGCCACAATCAGGTCGCAGCCAGCCTGTAGGAGGCGGCGCTGGCGCTCATAGTCCATCCCCCCGAAGACCGCCACGGTGCGCAGGGAGGTGTAGACGCTCAAGTTGTCCGCGTCCTTGGCGATCTGGATGGCCAGTTCCCGGGTGGGCGCCAGCACCAGGGCGTAGGGCTGGTTCAACTTGCGCCCTTCCCCGTTGCGCACGAACTGGTCCAGCATGGACATGAGGAAGACGGCCGTCTTTCCCGTGCCCGTCTGGGCCTTGCCCGCCAAGTCCGCCCCCGTGATGGCCACCGGCAGCGCCAGCCCCTGGATGGGGGTGCATTTCCGGAAGCCCATGTCATCCAGGGCGGCGCGGAGTATCTCCCTGGCCAGGGGGAAATCCTGGAAGTATTTCACTCCTTCCTCGCGGCTCTCCACCGCAGGGACCTGCCAGTCCCCCACCTTCTTCTTGTCCAGGATCCGATGGGCGCGCTCCTCCCCTAGGCGGGAGGCCTCGCTGGATTCCTCACTGGCTGCACTGTCCACGGAAACCGCCCGCCCCACGGAGGAAGGGGACGGGGCGGCCCCACGACGACGCACCCCGCGGCCAGGACGGGACGACGCACCCTCACCCCGGCGGGCACCCGTGCCCTCGGAGGCGGTGGAGGCGGAGGAAGCGGGGCCCCGCCCCCCCGAGGGACGACCGCCCCGCCCCCTGGATGGGGATGGGGAAGACTGGGAAACGGCCCCTCCCTGGGAATGGGCGGGTGAGGCAGGCTTCTCGGAAGAAGCGGAACCGCCCTGGAAAAGGGAGCAAAGCCCCTTCCAGGCACGACGGAATATGCTTGAACTCAAAATGGACTCCTGGGCACTCTTGGATGGGAAAAGGAAAATAGAACGCCGTACACAGCCCGGAAATGGGCACACGGTCAAAGACATCCCCGCACACGCATAGACATATGCGCATAACGGCAGAATCAGTTGCATAATATAATCTCCCCCGCACACATCCCTCTATACCCCAGGAAACCACAGGGGCGCCGCCGCAACGGAAGCGCCCGGAAAAGCAAAGGACCCATCGCCGCGAGGGCGAGGGGTCCTTGTTCCCAGTGAGGATTTCGTGTCGGAGGCCCTACCGGCGGCGCATGTTCACCGAACGGGCCTCATTCTGGGCCATCTGGAGGAAGGGGCACTTTGTGGGGATGTCGCAGCAGCAGCGGAAGGCCATGTTCAAGTCCACGTACTTGTAGGGCATTGTCCGTCCATGGCGCTGGGCGACCTTGAGGCCGTAGGACTTCACGGCGCCGCAGTCGCCGGCGATGCCGTCATATTCGGGGATGAGGTTGCCATCCGGACCGGTCTTGGCGGTCATGATTTTCTTCCAGCCGAAATTGGGGGCGTAGTGGCACTTCACATGCTCCCGCAGCTGGGAGGTCAGTTCGGTGTTGTTCAGCCCCTTGGCCCAGTCGGGGACCTCCACCTTGAAGGCCTCGTCGTAGACATTCTTGTTGGGCTTGGGGTCGGCAATGGGCGGGGCATTCCGGTCACGCCCGGCGACGGCTCCCGACTCAGGCTGCTGGGGCTTGTGCAGGAAGGAAAAGAAACGGTCAAAGAAAGACATGCTACCTTAAAAAAGTGGTTTCATTGAGTTGTCATCGCCCCCTGCACCAGAGCTCCCCGCGACGGTCCCGTTGCGCCCCCCCGAGGTTTACCCTCGGCAAAGGGGGAAGCGGACGACCCGTAGGAAGACTGGCTTTCCGCCAAAGCCCTCCCCGGCTTTCGGGAGGGACTCCAGGCACGGAGCGCCCAATATAACCCGACTCTCCCTATTTTCCATTCATGAATGTTACCTTTAAAATTCTACTCTGTCTCCTGGCGCTCTTCTGTCCCGGGCGTCTTTGGCTGGGGGCCACGCCCCTCCGGGTGGCCCAGCTGGTGGCTCCGGGGGAAGGGGGGGAGCGGGGGTATCCCCATGCCCTCTCCAGCCTTCTGGAGAGTGTCGCCACCACCACCGGGGCGCCCCTGGAGCCTTCACCCTTGCTGGTGGAGTCGCTCCAGGACCCCAGGCTTTTCCAATGCCCCCTGCTCTACGTGAACTGGGACGACCGGGAGGACTGGGAACGGCTTCCGGAAGGGGAGGTGAAGGCCTTGCAGGGATTCCTGGAAGGAGGCGGGTTCCTTTGGTTGGACGCCGGCATCGCCGCGGAGTTCCTGCGAAAGGCCGCCGGGAATGCCGCCCAGCACCACAGCTATGGGGAATGGCAGGTCGCCCCCGCCGTCCAGAAATTCATGGAGAGGGTGCTTCCCCGGGCCTCCTTCCAGCCCATTCCCCGGGAAGACCCCCTCTTCCGCCCCTTCTACCAGGGACTCCCCGACACCTCCCTCCTCCCCCCCACGGTCCAACGCTACATTGCGGAGGAAAAGTGGCCCGGAGGGACCTATTCCGTCATGGGAATCCGCCTGGAGGGGCGCCTGGCCGTCATCGCCACCCCCATCCTCGCCATGGGATGGGGCAGGAACTCCCTGGGGGCCTGGACAACCGACATCCAACTGCGAACCCTGGAAGGGGGGGATACCCTAGGGGAAATCCTCCCCCAGGCAGCCGTCCTGGGACCCGCCTTCGCCGCACGGCGGGAGGACGGCACCCTGGACCAAATCTATTGCCAGCAAAACGCCAGGCCCGCCTGGCTCCGGGAACCCACCGGCCAGTGGAGGCTCTTCCGATACCACGACTCCCGCCAAATCAGCGACTTCACACATCTCTTCTACTCCAGGCTCGGCATCAATTTCATCCTGGCCGCCCTCCTGGGAGAGTGAAGGAACAACACCCCACCCCACAAGACCAACTGCCCCCACGGCTTCCAGGCATATCCCGACAACTCTGGACAAGACAGGACACTCCTGCCAATGGCCTTCACTGCCAGGAAGATAAATTTCTGTCAGGCATTGGATAAACTCACAGTCGGGAGTTATCTTACGCCCATGCTTGCCCTTGGAGGCCGCCCGCAGGCGGGGCTTTCCCCCCCTCGCCGGCCGCCCCCGGGAAATCGCCGGGGCGGGTCTCCGGCGGCGGCGCACTGTTTTTTTCATCGGGAATTCCTCCCCCCGCCCCGGCATGTCCGTCCTTTGCCGGGGCGCGTCCCTCCAACCAACCTGAAACCTGAAGGAATCTAGAAATGGACCTTAAGTGGATCGCTGTAATGATCGTCGGCTTCATCGCCGCCATGGTCGGCATGAACAAACAGAAGGCTGGCATTGCCTGGGGCCAGATTCTGGCCATCGTGGGTGCCATCGTCGCCGTAGCGGGCGCCGCCATGAACCTGACCGGCTTCTTCCGCGCAGGCAGCCAGAGCCGGGAGCGGGAAGCCCGCTATATGTATCTCCAGGCCCGCTTCCTGGGCGACCAGCTGAAGAAGGACACCAACCCCAAGAAGGTGGCCGTGATTTGCGACTCCAGCCTCTTCCTGGACGAGTGGGGCGACCCCCTGTCCAAGCCCCGGGAAAGCCCCTGGATGGACGGCATCAAGGATGCCTTCAAGGGCGCCGAGGTGGTTCCCGTCTACAAGAAGTTCAAGATCAAGAAGCCTGCCAACAACGGCGACCAGACTGCCATGATGATGCCCCCCATGGCCTTCGGCATGATGTCCGGAGCCGATTTCAAGAAGATTGTGGATGAAATCAAAAAGATGAAGCCCGATGTCATCGTGAACATCCACACCTTCCCCCAGGAAGGCAAGCTGCCCGCCGCCCTGGCTCTGCTGAAGGGCTACAAGATTGGCTTCCTGAACTCCGCCTCCAACGACGAGCTCCGCTACTCCTTCAAGGATGGCGGCAAGAGCATGGCCGAAGTGCTGGCTGTGGTCATGACCAAGAGCGACGCCGTCTACGACGACACCATCCCCTCCAACGACAAGAAGGCCTTCGCCCGCCGTTTCGTGCTGGCCACCAAGGCTGATTACGAGGCCAAGATGAAGGAGGCCAACGGCGGCAGGTAGTCCTTTCCGCCCGGGGGAAAGGGAGCCCTGCTCCCCCCCCCACATACACCTCCCTTCCCCATTCCGGCGGCTGGCGGGCTCCCCCCCGGCCGCCGGATTTTTTCTGTCCCGCCCACGCCCCCCCCACGGGCTTCAAGACAATGATTCACGACACCCTGGAAAACTTCTCCCTCTACCTCCCCCTGCACCCCCGCTTCGCCAAGGTGGCGGAATTCCTCCGCACCACGGACTTGCGTAGCCTGCCCCAGGGACGAGTGGACATCCTTCCCCACGGGGAAATCTTCGCCAATGTGCAGGCCCCGACAAGCCGCACCCCGGAGGCCACCCCCCTGGAATACCACAGAAAATACATCGATGTCCAAATCCCCCTGGCGGAACCGGAGGAGATGGGCTGGCTCCCCCTGGCCAAAGCCCCCGCCTCCCTGACCTACAACCCCGAAACCGACGCCGCCCTGGGACCCGCCACACACACCAGCCGGCCCACCATCCTCCCCGGGGAATTCACCATCTTCTTCCCCCAGGACGCCCATGCCCCTTGCATCGGAGACGGACGCCCCATGCCCAAGATTATCATCAAGGTCCTGGCGGAATAACCCCCACTATGCCTCCCCGCAGACTCCTCTTCAATATCGGAAACACCCGCGTGGCTGTCGCCTCGGGACTCCCCGGAACCCCCGGCTTCCAAACGGATTTCTTCCCCACGGGGGACTTCCTCCGCCAGTGGACGCCCCCCCAGGAGACAACCCCCTGGAACGCCTGCGCCGCCTGCGTCGTCCCCGCCATCGCCCGGGAACTGGACGCCCGCTTCCCGGGACATTTCCACTGGCTCTCCCCCCGGGATTTCCCCCAGGTGGACTGTTCCCTCTACGCGGAAGGGCGCCTGGGGGCGGACCGGCTGGCCAATGTGGCCGCCGCACACCACCTCTGCCCCGGCCAGCCCGTCATGGTGGTGGACTGCGGCACAGCCCTCAACTCCGTCTGCGTCTCCGCCACAGGGAAATTCCTGGGCGGGGTGATCATGCCTGGACGGGAGACCGCCCTGGCGTCCCTGGGGCGCAATACCGCCCAACTCCCTGAATTCGCCGTCACCGCCGCCCATGAGTTCAATCCCCTGGGGACAAGCCCGGAATCCGGCATCCGCAATGGGGTGGACCTGGGCATCCTGGGGGCGGCGGAGAAGATTGTCCGGGCCACCCGGCAACTGGACTCCATGGCGGGGTGCCGGGTCTGGTTCACCGGGGGGGACGCCCCCTTCTTCGTGGAGAATCTCCCCCGGGAACTCCAGGTGGAACTGGCCCCCCTTCCTCTCACCCTATACGGCATTTCCCTGGCCAAAGGGCAGTAGCCTCCCCCCCGAAGACGGGGGAGGAAGGGAGGGTGAAGCCAGGACTCCACCCCCCCCCCTGGGCAGGCCTTTGGTTACGCAAGGCGGGGCATCTTCTCCAGGACGATGCGTTCCGCCTCCAGGTTCCAGAGCCCGTTATGGCGTTTGCAGGCGTCGTCCAATTCGGCGAAGACGGGGTCGGTCTTTCCCTTTTCGGCGAAGTCCGCGATGGCGGTGAGGGGGAAATCCTGGTGGGTGTAGATCAATTTCTTCCCACCCTTGATATTGGGGAGATTGAGGGTGGTTTCCCCGGCGGCGGTGAGTCCGCCCACGTGGGTAATCATGATGGCGGGGTTGAGGACACCCTCGCCCATCAGCTTCAGGGCCTCCCGGATGTCGTCCGTGTTCCCTCCGCTGGTGCCCACGATGTGGGTGCCAGAGTAGTGGACATTGTAGAAGTTCAGCTTGGCGGAGAACTTGGGGTCCATGGGGCCGGCGAAGAAGTTCATGCAACCGCCCTTGGCCAGGATGGCGTCCCCCTGCTCCACCAGCGGGGCCACGGGAGCCATCACGAAGACATCGTCGAAGCCCGTGCCTTGGGAGAGGGCCATCAAATCCTCCGTGGCGGTGGGGGAGGAGGTATTTTGGTAGACCAGTTTCACCCCGTGGGCGGCGGCATCCTCCACGGTAAGCACGGAGGCGGCGCGGTCCAGGCGTGCCTGGTCGATGTCGGTGACCACCACCAGGGAGGGCGCCATGGGCCCGTGGACCAGATAGTCAATCAATCCCAGCCCCATGGGGCCGGCGGAGGCGATGCAGGCGCACTTGCCTCCCTTCTTCACGCCCATGGTGTGCTGATATGAACCCGGGGTCTCCATGCGGTATTGGGCATGGCAGGCGCCCACCAGGCAGCTCATGGGCTCGGAGAGGGAGGCCATGAAAAAGGCGTCGCCGGTGTATTTGAGGAGGCAGTCCATTTCCATGACGCAGGAGGGGATGCGAATCATGGTGGAATCCCCGCCGATGGTGGGGAAGGAATACCCGGGGGCGTCCAGGGTTCCCTTATAGTTCAGGGCCGGCTGGATGCCGAAACGCTCCCCGGGCTGGAACTTGTCCTGCCACTTGCGCCCCACCTGCCGGATTACGCCGCAGAACTCGTGCCCCACGATGACGGGGTTCGTGGCGCAGTCGTTGGGCACGCGCTTGTGTCCGGCGCCCTGTTCCGCCGCCTTGAAGGAGGACATGCAGATGGAGTCGCAGACCACCTCGGCGATGATGCCGTCATCGCCGCATTCCGGCAGGTCGAAGGTTTCCAGGCGAAGGTCGTTCACGCCATACAGGCGCAGGGCAGTGGTTTTCATGGGGGGATTTTTCTCCTAGGGGGAAGGAAAGTTGGCTACACGGTCAAAAAAGGGGATAAGGAAAGGCGGGAAAACACGGAAGAAAGGCCTGGCTCCCACAAGGGCGCCTCAAGGCATCTCCTCCAGGGCCTCCTCCAACTGGCGGTTCTGCTCCTGGTTGATTTTCTGGAGCTTCTCCTTGCTCTGGTTGTAGGTGCGACCCACCGTGCCCCCATAGTCCAGGGTCTCCTTCACCCCATCGGTGACCGGTGCCTTGCCAGATTCAGGTTTGCCACAGGAAGAAAGGACGCACACCAACGCAACGCCCACAAAAATCGACATCAGGGAACGAAACATGGGGGAAATCTCCACGCCTGACCCCAAAAACCAGCCCCTCTGCGGCAACGCACCCGCGCCACCTGTGACACAAAGGCAAAAAAAGTTTTCAAGGCCAGGATGTAAATATTGGGACAACTAACGACAATTAACGACAGATTCAACACGATGGCCAGCAAGAAGTAACACCCTCGCGCCCATCGTCCAAGAATACGCCTAATTTAATCCCCACTCCCCATAAAGTCGCCCCGTTCCCCCCTGAATGTGGAAGATTGAATAGGCAAACCGGGCACGGTTTTCAAACACGGAGGGCACGGAATGTCTAGGCCATGCCAGCATGGCCCAGACTGGGATTTTGCATTATGTTGTTGCTTAATTCGCTTCTAGAACCCCTAGAACCTCTGGAACCCCTGGAACCCCTGGAACCCCTGGAACCCCTGGAACCCCTGGAACCCCTGGAACCCC
>JAEDNB010000233.1 GCA_016302725.1 Lentisphaeria bacterium | reverse complement strand
CCAACGCCACCCGCATCAAGGCCCAGCGGGACTAACCCCGCCACCCGGCCCCAAAATATACCGGCGCACACAGAGGCCTGCGGCGCACGGGAGCCCTGCCGGGGGGAGGATTTATATTTGTCCCCGTGAACGAGAGGTGACAAGCTGGATGGGGCTTCAAGGAGTCCCACGATGGGCAAGCTACGGCCCCCCAGAGGAAGTGCCGACACGGAACGGATGATGCGGACAACCAAGAAGTTTATCCACTCAAATGACTTTTCCAGACGCTTCATGAGCTTGAAACCGCGCTGAAGACACGGACGAATCGCTGCAACGGGGAGTCACTGCATTCGACTTTGGGCTATGAAAGCCCAACGGAATACGAAAACTGGCACTGCCATGCGGCAAGAAGGGAAATCCCTTATTCATCGCCCTGAAATTTTTCGGAGAATTTTTTCCGCCTGACGCATTGGCCTCCCCTTGCAAAAGGAGACCAATATACCTACCACCATGAAAACGGTTTACGAACGACTTCTGAAAGGCGAGACAAAGCTTTCGCTGGTTGGCCTGGGCTATGTCGGCATGCCCATTGCGGTCGCCTTCGCCCGGAAGGTCCAGGTCGTCGGCTTCGACCTGAACCAGGCGAAAATCGATTTATACAAGGCGGGGATTGACCCCACCCGCGAGGTGGGGGACGAGGCCATCCGGAAAACCTCCGTGGAATTCTCAGCGGACCCCGCCTGCCTGCGGGAGGCCTCCTTCCACATCGTGGCCGTCCCCACCCCCGTGCACGAGGACCACACCCCCGACTTGTCCCCCGTGGAGGGGGCCAGCCGGCTCCTGGGGCAGAATCTATCCCGGGGAAGCATCGTGGTCTTCGAAAGCACGGTCTATCCGGGGGTGACGGAGGAGGTGTGCGTGCCCATCCTGGAGAGGGAGTCGGGCCTCAAGTGCGGGCTCGACTTCAAAGTCGGATACTCTCCGGAGCGCATCAATCCCGGGGACCAGAAGCACCGCCTGGAGAACATCCGGAAAATCGTCTCCGCCATGGACGAGGAGACCCTGGACCAGGTGGCCCGGGTCTACGAACTGGTGGTGGAGGCCGGGGTCCACCGCGCCCCCACCATCAAGGTGGCCGAGGCCGCCAAGGTCATCGAGAACTCCCAGCGCGACATCAATATCGCCTTCATGAACGAACTCTCCATCATCTTCAACAAGATGGGAATCGACACCAAAAGCGTCCTGGAGGCGGCCGCCACCAAGTGGAATTTCCTCAATTTCCGCCCCGGGCTGGTTGGCGGACACTGCATCGGGGTAGACCCCTACTACCTCACCTACAAGGCCGAAAGGCTGGGCTACCATAGCCAGGTCATCCTGGCAGGACGACGCATCAACGACGACATGGGAAAGTATGTCGCTGAAAACTGCGTCAAAAGCCTCATCAAGGCCGCCAGGCCCGTCAAGGACGCCAAGGTCGCCATCCTGGGATTCACCTTCAAGGAAAACTGCCCCGACACCCGGAACAGCAAGGTCTTCGATATCGTCAGGGAACTGCGGGAATACGGCATCGACCCCGTCGTCGCCGACCCCGCCGCCGACGCACAGGAGGCCAGACGCCTCTATCATGTGACCTTCACCCCACTGGACGCCGTCCGGGACATGGATGCCGTCATCCTGGCCGTGGCCCACCGCCAGTTCGCCCAGCTGACCCTGGCGGATACAGACGCCTTTTTCGGCACGGGGCAGAAAATCCTCCTGGACATCAAGGGGTTGCTGGACCGCAATGCCTACGAAAAAGCCGGCTATCTCTACTGGAGGCTCTGACCATTCCACCCCCTCCCCGCCTCCTGACCAATCATGGGATACCACTCTCTCTCCTTCCCCCAGGGAAGCCGCTTCCTGGTGACCGGCGGCGCCGGCTTCATCGGCTCCAATCTGTGCGAGGCCATCCTGAATCTCGGATACCGGGTCCGGTGCCTGGATGACCTCTCCACCGGTAAACAGGCCAATGTGGACCTCTTCGCCCAAAACCCAAACTACGAATTCCTCCAGGGCGACATCAAAGACCTCCCCACGTGCCAAGCAGCCTGCGCGGACATCGACTACGTCCTCCACCAGGCCGCCTGGGGAAGCGTCCCACGCTCCCTGGAAATGCCCCTCTTCTACTGCGAAAACAACATCCAAGGCACCCTCAATATGCTGGAGGCGGCACGCCTGGCCCACGTGAAAACCTTCGTCTATGCCTCCAGTTCCTCCGTCTACGGCGATGAACCCCACCTGCCAAAACGGGAGGGACACGAGGGAAATCTCCTCTCCCCCTACGCCCTCACCAAACGCTGCAACGAGGAATGGGCCCGCCAATATACCCGGCACTACGGACTGCCTACCATCGGACTCCGCTATTTCAATGTCTTCGGAAGACGCCAGGACCCCAATGGCGCCTATGCCGCCGTCATCCCAAAATTCATTCATCTCCTCCTCCAGGGAAAACGCCCCACAATCCACGGCGACGGACGCCAAAGCCGGGATTTCACCTATGTCGAAAATGTCATCGAGGCCAATCTCAAGGCCTGCCTCGCCCCACAGGAAGCCTACGGAGAGGCCTTCAATATCGCCTACGGCGGACGGGAAACCCTCCTCGATATCTACCACGCCCTGACACGCACCCTGGATGTCCCCCTGGAACCCATCTTCGGACCCGAACGAATGGGCGACATAAAACACTCCAACGCCGATATCTCCAAGGCAAAAAATCTCCTGGACTACAATCCCGACTACGACTTCGCCACCGGCCTCGACGAAGCCATCCAATGGTATAAATCCCACCTGTGATACGCTCCGCT
>JAEDNB010000232.1 GCA_016302725.1 Lentisphaeria bacterium | reverse complement strand
TAGATGGCCTCGATTTCGCTGTCCAGGGAGAGCTTGTTCCGTTCGGATTCGAAGACCTTGGAGGCGCGGAGGCACTGGAAGGTCTGGGGGTCCTGGTGGTATGTGGTCTCCAGGCGGATGGTGTTTTCGCCGCCTTGGAGATGCCCTCCCAGGGCGATGCGCTGGAAGGCGGGGTCGGCGAAGAAGCCCCGTGGGGCGGAGGGGAGGGGGGTGCCGTTCACCAGGATGCGGTGGCGTTCCGGGTGCTCCAGGAGCAAGTCCACGGGCTGGGAGAAGTCAAAGCCCTCCCCAATCCGGAAGGTGAATTCCAGGGCCACCTCCTGGCTCTCCTTCTCGCGGGCCAGCAGGGCGTCGTTGATGGTCAGCACATACTCCCGGGCGAAAAGCTCCTCCCCGTCTACCAGGCAACGGCAGTGGTCCAGGGTGAGGAGATTCTCCGTGGAATCCTCCAGCCGCCAACGGGGGGAGAGGGAAAGGGCCTCCGACGCCTCCTTCACAGGCGCCGCCGCCTCCACGGCGTAGGGACGGGACAGCAGCACCAGGTCCCCCGCCGGGGCAAAGGTCCAGGGAACCAGGCATGTACGGCCATCCGAAGAGAAGGGGACGGCGTGCCGCTCCCCCGTACGGGGGCAATACCCCTCCACCCCTACCCCCGGGACGGAGACCAGCGCCCCCACGGAGGCAAAGCGCTCGTTGTTCACAAAGTAGTGCATCACGGCGGGGCGCCCGTCAAAGTCCGGGAAATCCCGGCTGGTGCAGTGAATCTGGGGGGCGTCCTTCCCGTCCTCCCCCGTGACCCGCACGGGCCGGAACTCCTGGGGAATCGCCTCCACCAGAGCCTCCTGGTCGTCGAACCACTGGACCTTATCCAGCAGGGGGCAGTGGGGGGCGGGGATGCCGTCCACGGAGAAGGGGGCGTCTTCCAGGTCGTTCCGCCATCCCAGCAGGAGGCCCCCCTGCCGGGAGAACTCCTCCAGGAGCCGCACCTGGGTGTGGGAGAGGTTGTTGAGTTTGGGGAGGATGACCAGCCGGTAGGCCTGTTCCCCGATGGATAGTTCCCCCTTCTCCACCCTGCCATGGCGCTCCATGAGGATTTCGTCGCCGTAATGGTGGTTGACTTGGTGCCCCTCCAGGGTCTCCGTGGCCTTCCGGAAGGCGTGCTGGTAGGGGAGGATGGCGCCGTTGCGCCCGTTGTCGTAGCACATCATGGCGGTGGACTGCGGGTGCAGGAGGAGGACGCGGTAGTGGACATCCCCCTTTTCCAGGAGGGTCCCCATGCGGGAGAGGTAGTCGTTGAAGGGCTTGTAGTGGTTCCACCAGGGCTGGTGGCGGAAGAGGCTGGCGGGATAGTCCCGCTTGCGGAGGCCCCGGAGGCTATAGCTCTCCAGGTGCTGGCAAATCAGGTTCACGCCGTGGACGAACTGCCATTGCACCAGCCATTGCAGGTCCGCGAAGGAGACGGCCCATCCGCAGAGGGCGAAGGTCTCGGAGAGAATCTGCCGTTTTCCCGTCTGGGCGGCCGCGCTGAAGAGTTGGAGGGGGAGGGTGACCCAGGTGAGGTTGCGCCCCAGGATGTCCATGCCCGGGATGTGGAAATATTCATAGTGGGGCATGCAGGCGCCGTTGGAGGTCAACTGGTCCAGGAGGGTTTCTTCCAGCACCAGGTGCCCCGTCAATTCCCAGTGGTGGGCCTGGCACCAGTCGTGGATTTGGCGCATGAAATTTTCCCCGAAGAGTTCCGTGCAGGTGCGCCAATACCGGTATCTGGTGCGGCGGAATTCCTTTCCCCAGGGGTAGAAGAGGTGGATGAGGCGTGGGCGGAGGTCTTCCTGGAAGCGTTTCCGGTACTCCTCTTCCAGGACCAGGGACCAGGGATATCCATCCCGGGAAATCTGGGGTTCATCGGTGAAGAAGCCCCGCATGGCCTTGCGCTCCTCGGGGGAGAGGCGGCGGAAATACTCCTCGTGGGTGCATTGGATGAATTGGGCGATGACCCTCCCGTCCAGGGTGTCCACATAGTAGGGGTTGACCTGGAAATGACAGACAAGGAGGGGTTGCCGGGAAGGGAGGGGCTGGTCTTCGGGCAGAAAGTCGCCCTCTTCGGTGAAGAAGGCGATGGGGTTTTCCACGGCCCTGGCCTCCTTTTCCCCATAGACCCGGCGGCAGCGGAGGTATTTCTGCTGGTAGAAGACTCCCTTTCCGTTCACCAGCCCGCCTCCGAATCCGCTGGGCCAGCCATTCTCGTCATAGGCCCAGGCATTCATGCCCAGTTCCGCCGCCTTGTGGATGCAGGACTTGGTCGCCTGGAACCACTCCTCCGAAAGGTACTCCGTGTGAAGGCCACCCCGGGCATGCATGAAAAAACCGCCAATCCCCTGCTGGTGCATGAGGTCGATTTGATGGCGGCACTCCTCCGGGTCCAATTTGTCGTTCCAACTCCAGAAGGGGACGGGGCGCTGACGGGAGGCGGGGGCTTGGGAGGCTTCAAAGGGAGTCATGGGGGGGCAAGGGAAAGGCAGGGCAAGGGGGGAAGGGAGGGAAAAAAGGAATGGGGCTAATGTAGCCTGATTCCCACGGGCGGCACCCCGAGAGACGGAAGGGGAAAAGCAAAAGCTCCTCCCAGGGGAAGGGGCAAGGGGAGGGCTGGCTTGGGGAAAGAAAAAAGCCCCCTTCCTGCCAAGGGGAAGGGGGCATGGGCAACAGGGAATCAGCCTAGCGGATGTCGCCGCCGTGGCGGGTGTTCCAGCCCGGGAACCAGTAGTAGTCCGCCTTCAGGTAGGGGACGCCGTAGGTGTCCTTGTTCATGGCCTTGGTGACGGGGA
>JAEDNB010000231.1 GCA_016302725.1 Lentisphaeria bacterium | reverse complement strand
CAGCGCCCTTTTCTATGTCAGGGAGCATTGTGCGACAGTGGCATAGGGCGTTGGCGTCGGGGCATGGAATCCGTTGAAAGGATTGGGGCAAGTCGCGAAGAGCCCCGGTCCGGCGCCCTGGGTTTCCTCCTGTTCTGAGGTGCAGTGGTGGGGTCCCAGCAGATTTCTGAAGGAGGAGGCGAAGCGGACCTCCAGGAGATTTTCCCCTTTTTTCAGCGAGTGTTGGGGGAGGGTTGCCTCCCAGGGGTGGTGCCAAAGGAGGGAGGGGGTGGCGGGTTGTCCGTTGACCTGGACTTCCAGGCAATCCAGGCCCTGGGGATGGAGGGGAATTCTGAGTCCCTCTGGGGGCACCTCCTCCAGGGAGAAGGCAATCCGTGCGCTTCCCTTTCCGGAGAAGAAGGGGAGTCCAGCCTCCACGAACTCCAGTTTTCCGGGCTTATGGCTTGGAGGGAGGAGGATGGGCTTGCCCAGGAGTTTCACGCGGCGCCTTCCCAGAGGCTGGGCGCCCTGGGGGAACTCCACCCGGAAATCTCCTGCCAGCCAGGGCACCTCCACCTCCTGGTCGAAGCGGAGGCTGTTCACCGCCGTCTCGAAGACGTGGCACTTCTCCAGTTGTTCGAAGACCTGGGGGGACTGGCGGAAATGCCCCGCGAGCTCCAGCACATTCTCCCCGACGACGACATTCTCCGTCGGCAGGGGGATGACGCGGAAGGAGGGATCGAAGCGAAAACCCCCGTCCCACTTCTCCAGTTCCTTTCCATTGAGGGCAATGCGGTAGTTTTCCGGCTCTTCCACCACCAGGGAGAGGGGGCCTGGGAGGGGAGCTCCCACCTGGAAGGGGAGGCGGAGGCGGAAATCCGTCCCCTGGCGGTTTTCCAGCAGGCGCCATTGGACGGAGGGGAGAGGCATTTCCTCCCAGGGGGAATCCGCCACGGAGAGGAAGCAATGCTCCAGGGGGAGGTAGTTTTCCTTCACTTGGAAGGTACCTTGAGCGGGGAAGGCGAGGAGGCGCCTGGAGTCGCAGGGAGCCGAGGCGGTGGCCTGGGGCTGGGGCGCCCTGTCGTCGGGCATCCAGAGCCATCCGAGGCCAGAGGGAGGCAGGGACACCTGGAGCCACTCCTCGCCGGAGGTCCCCGTCTTTGTGGAAGCGGGGAGAGTGGCCTCTCCCTGCAGCCACAGGGATGCGTGCCTTTGAGGGAGAGGTTCCCAGCGGGGGCAAACCCAGCCGCAAAGGGGGGTGTCCTCGCTGTGGTTCACCAGCAAGAGCAGCGTTCCATTGTCATAGCGCACTCCCCGCACCCGCAATTCCGGCAGAGGGGCCTGGCAGCGCAGCAGCCCCTCCGGCTGCTGGAAGAGGGGGATTTCCCGGAACCAGCGGCGTTCCTCCACGGTGGCGGGGCGTCCATCCACCTGCTTCAGTTCCGATTCCCCGAAGCGCCAGAGCCCTCCCCGGTATTCCCGGAGGAGATTCAAGGTGGTGCCGTCCAATTGTGTCAATCCGGGGAGAATCACCCGGCGGTACCGGCATTCCCCCACCCGCAGCCATTCTCCCTCCGCCCTTCCCTTCTGGGCGAGATGGGGTTCGAAGCCGAAGTGGAAGGGTTCCTGGGTGCGGTCCAGCACCCCCATGAGATTCTCCGTGTCGGCCACCAGGCGGCGCAGACCTGGGGCCTCGTTGTCCAGGCAGTATTGGCACCAGGCGGAGGTCTGTCCATGGAGCACCAGGGTCCTCACCATCTCCTTTCCCTCGCCCAGCCAGCGATTTCCCCGGGCGAATTCATCATTCAGGGCGCGTGCCTGGTCGAACCAGGGTTCCTGGTCTCCGAAGGAGGGGGGGTAGTCCCGCTTCCTCAACCCCTTCAAGGAGTAGGCAAAGAGATGGTTGCAGAGGAAATTGATTCCATAGATTTGCATCATGGCATACATCCAGCGCATCTTTTCCAGGGAGAGGTCCCATCCGCAGCAGGCGAACATCTCCACCATACGGCGGCGCTGGCCAAACTGGGCGGCGACACTGGTCATCTGGCGCACCAGGAACGGGTACGGCTCATGGGTTCCCAGGTGGTCCACCCCGGGCATGGTGTAGTGGGGATAATGGAAGGAAACCGCCCCGCTGCTCAAGGTCTGCTCCGCGTAGTCCACCTCCTGCACCTGGTGTCCCGTGAACCCCCATCCCCGGGAACGGCACCATTCCCCCAGTTTCCGGGTGTAGTTCTCGGAAAACCAGCGCCCCGCCTCCCCATAGAAACGACGGCGGAACTCCGCCGCGCCGGGGACCTCCAGGAAAAGCTTGCCCAGTTCCGCCTCCGTCTCCACGCCGTGCAATTGGCCAAAGTGACGATAAAACCAGGGGGAATAGAAAACCTTCCCTATGCGCAGCTGGGGCTCGTCCGTGAACACTCCGGCCACACGGGAGGACACCTCCCCGGGAAGACGACGGAAATACTCCCCATACGTACTCTCCAGGAAGGCGTCCGTCACCCGGGGATCCAGCAAGTCCACATAGCACGGGTTGACCTCATAGCGAACCAAAAGATGGCTCGACGGAGACAGGGAAGCCTCCGCCGCCGAAACCCGCACCCCGTCCGATTTGCGGTAAACACCCACCAGGCGCCCCCCCGACAAAGCCAAGGAAAAATCACTGGCCACCAAATACTTCTGTTGATACTCCTCCCCCTTTCCGTTCACCCGCCCCCCGCCAAAGCCGCTGGGCCACCCGTTCTCGTCATACAGCCAGGCCTCCATCCCCAGACGGGTCGCCTCCCGCACACACGCCTCCACACACGCCATATACGCCTCCCCCATGTATTCCGGGGGGGGGGGGGGGGGGGGGGGGGGGGGGG
>JAEDNB010000230.1 GCA_016302725.1 Lentisphaeria bacterium | reverse complement strand
GCTTCGCGCGGCCCTGCCGCGTTTCTTGCGTTAAGTCGTTTGGTTCTAGATATCTAGATTTCTAGAAAAGACAATCCCAATATCCCCCCGTTTGGTCCATGCGCAGCATGGGCCAAACCTCCGTGCCTTCCGTGTGCGCCGCAGGCGCCTTCCGTGCCCTCCGTGTAAAGCGGAGCGCGTGGGCCGGGCTTCCTGCCACCCCCCCGGGGGGATTCTGCATGCGCTCCCCCGCCTGTGGCGGCGGGAGGGATTTCGCCATCCGCCGGTGGCGGGCTAGAGAGTGCCGAAGAGGCGGTCTCCCGCATCCCCCAGGCCGGGGAGGATGTATCCGTGGTCGTTCAGCTTTTCATCCAGGCTTCCCAGGTAGATATCCACGTCGGGATGTTCCCGCTGGACCACGTCGACGCCCTCGGGGGCCCCGATGATGTTGACCATCTTGATGCGGGAGGCGCCCCGTGCCTTCAGGAAGCTGATGGCGGCGGAGGCACTGCCTCCCGTGGCCAGCATGGGGTCCAGGACAAGGACGATTCTCTGGGCGACGTCCGTGGGGAGTTTGCAGTAGTATTCCACGGGTTTCAGGGTCCTGGGGTCCCGGTAGAGGCCGATGTGCCCCACCCGCGCGGCGGGGATGAGGGTGAGCATGGCGTCCACCATGCCCAGTCCGGCGCGGAGGATGGGGACCAGGCAGACCTGGTGGGGGAGGACCTTGCCCCTGGTGTGGGCCAGGGGGGTGTCGATTTCCGTCTCCACCAGGGGGAGGTCCCTGGTGGCCTCGTATCCCATGAGATGTCCGATTTCGCTGACCAGGTCCCGGAAGTCCCGCGTGTCGGTCCCCACGCTTCGGAGCATGGAGATTTTATGGGAGATGAGGGGGTGGTTCATGATGTGGAGTTTCTCGGGAATCATCGGGCTCTCCTGGAAGTTGGGGATTTGAAGGGGGAAAATGAGGATGGGGGGGGCTTATTTCTCGGGGGTGACGCGGGCATTCCTGGGACCGGGGAGGAAGAGGTTGAGGAGCACGCCCACGACGGTGGCCACGAAGAGGGCGGAGATGTTCAGGCTGATGCCGCGGATGGCGATGCTGATGCCGCCGATGGCATTCAACCCCAGGCCAGTGCAGAAGGTGCCCGCCATCACGGAGAGGTTCCGGTTGTTGGTCATGTCCAACTTGGATTCGGCAATGGTGCGGATGCCGATGGCGGCAATCATGCCGAAGAGCATGATCTCCACACCCCCCTTCACCGGGCCCGGAATGGTCTGCAGGATGGCGCCGAATTTCCCAAGGCACCCCAGGAAGATGGCGAAGACGGCGGCCAGGCGGAGGATGGAGGGATTGTAGTTCCTGGTGGTGGCCAGCACCCCCGTGTTCTCGGAGTAGGTGGTGTTCGCAGGACCGCCGAAGAAGCCCGCCACCATGGTGGCCAGGCCATCCCCCAGAAGGGTGCGGTGAAGCCCCGGCTCCTTGAAGAAATCCTTGCCCACCACCGCGCCGTTGGTGGTGATGTCCCCAATGTGCTCCATGAAGGTCACCAGGGCCACGGGGGCAATGGTGACAATGGCGGTGAGGTCAAACTTGGGCAGGGAAAGGAAGCCATTCTGGTAGGGGATATTCAGCCAAGGGGCCTGCTTGATGGCGCTGAAATCCATGATGTATAGCCCCAGGCAATCCAGGGTGAGGCAGAAGAGGTAGCCGGCGGCAATGCCCAGGAGAATCGGGATGAGCTTCAATACCCCACGGGTGACATTCATGGCCTCCGCCATGCAGGTGAAGGTGAGGATGGCGATGACGGCGTTCAACAGGGTCGACTTGCTGAAGACGTAGGTGCTGGAATCGCCAACGATAAAGCCCAGGGAGTCGCAAATGCCCGCCCCGGCCAGGCTCAAGCCAATGATGATGATGATGGGCCCCGTGACCGCCGGCGGAAAAAGCGCGCGAACCCGGTCGCTCCCCACAAAATAGGCAATGGCGGAGAAAAGGAAATAGACCGCGCCAGCCGCGATCACGCCGCCTTGGGCATAGGGTATGCCCTTGTCCGCGACAACCGCGGAAAGGGCGGCGATGAAGGCAAAGGAGGAACCCAGGAAGACCGGCACCTTCCCCTTGGTCACTAAATGGAAGAGAAGGGTGCCCACGCCGGCCGTGAAGAGCGCCACGGCAGGAGAGAAACCGGTGATGAGGGGGACAAGCACTGTCGCGCCAAACATGGCCAGCAGGTGCTGCACTCCCAGAAGATACTCTTTCGCCTCATACCCCAGAATTTTTCTTTGCGCCATGGTGCTCCTTGCGGTGAATGGTGGGTCCCCCTTGCCGAAGGACCCGACCGCCCCTTTTCTCCGCCCGGCACTCCGGAATGGACATGGGGAAAAAGGGATGGGCTGGCGGGAAAAAGGACTCCCGCCTCAAGGATACAGGAAATGGACTTGCGGCGTCAGGGGAATGTCAACTCTACAGGACGGGGACTGCCCCGTCGAATTTGGCCGGTGGACAGGCCGAAATCGGCATAATGTACTCCCACTTTTCTCCATTCCTGGAATGGAAACGGGAAAAAAGAGGGCCGCTTCCCCCCCCCGCGTTTCCCCGCATGGGCGGTGCATGGGGGAAAAACACTTTTTTAACACGGAGGGCACGGAAGGCGCCCGGCAAGCCGGGCGCGCACGGAGAGGCGGAAGGGGGCGGGGTAACGTCAGGCGCTTTGCGCCTGCCTTGCGACGTCGCAGGGGACTGCGGGGAAGGAAATGCCCTGTCGGGCACCCCCTTCCCCTGCATTTCCCCTGTGACATCGCGGGCTCGCCGGGCTTCCAGTCCGGCGAGCCACCCCGCGTCCCCGGCCGTCGGGTCCTGCGAAGCCTCCAGGCCGA
>JAEDNB010000229.1 GCA_016302725.1 Lentisphaeria bacterium | reverse complement strand
AGGAAGCGGTTGGAGAGGAACTGTGGGATGGTGATGGAATCTCCGAAGGTCACGGAGAATTTTCGGAGCCTTGGGGCCTGGAAGATCCAGCTGAAGGCGTATCCCATGGCGAGTCCCAGGGCGATCCAGACCTGTCCCATACCCTTGAGATAGATGGCGGTGGGCAGTCCCATCAGGACCCATGCGCTCATGTCGGAGGCGCCGGCGGAGAGTGCGGAGACCCAGGCCCCCATTTTGCGGTCGCCCAGGAAATAGGTCTTTTCGCCGCCATTTCTGTCCCGGATGAAGAAATAGACGCCGATACCCAGCATGAAGAGGAGATAAAGAGCAAAGACTACAGGTTCTAGATTAGACATGGTTTCAGGGGAGGCAGGGGGGATTTTTGTTTTTTTGTGGGGGAAAAGGGGTTTTTGCTGAGGAGCGGCAGGGTCCGCTTTAAGGGAAAGCGTGCGTGGAGCTGGATGGGAGGCGCATGCTTTTTGGAGGCTGGGGGGCGCTAGGCCTGTGGGCGGGTGCGCTCCAGGATTTGTTCATGGAGGCTGTTGCCCCACGCGTCCATGGTGACGATGGCGGGGAAGTCCTTCACCTCCAAGGTCCACATGGCCTCGGGGGAGCCGAACTCCTCCAGGAAGGCGACGGAGGGGACGCGGAGGACGGAGGCGGCCAGGACCTGGGCGGCGCCGCCCACGGCGGAGAGGTAGACCGCCCCATATTGGGCCAGGGCCTTCCGGGTCTTCTCCCCCATGCCGCCCTTGCCCACCAGTGCCCTCACGCCGAAGCGGCGGAGCACCTCGGCCTGGTATGGCTCTTCCCGGGCGGAGGTGGTGGGCCCGGCGGCGGTGACCCTCCAGGAGCCGTCCTTTTCCTGGACCATCACAGGGCCGCAGTGGTAGAGGACGCCCCCCTGGAGATTCACGCCTTTGGGCAAGGGGGGAGGGGCGTCCCCCCCGGCCAGGTATTTATGGGCGGCATCCCGGGCTGTGTAGAGAGTGCCGGAAAGGAGAACCGTCTGTCCCAGTTTCAGGGAACGGACCGTCTCTTCCGTCAAGGGGATTTGCAGTGGGCGTGTCTCCATGGTTTTCTTCCCGTCAAGCGGGCGTGCGTCCTTCCGGCGGGGTCTGGAGTCACTCCTGGGGGAGGGATTCCTGCTTGGCCTTGGGGATGGCGTAGATGGTCTCCCCCTGCCTGGCCATTCCGAACTTGTCCCGGGCCACGCCCTCCACGACGATGGGATCCTGGCTGCGGAGCTTTTCGATGATTTCCTCCTTTTCCCGGATGCGTCGTTCCAGGTCCTCGACCTGTCCTTGCAAGGTGCGGAGTTCCTTCTTGAGTTCAGAGAGTTCGTTTTGGGGGCGGACGATGAAATTCAGCAGGAACAGGGTGGAGAGGAAAAAGACGATCAGTCCAATCCAGGTGATGAGTTTCATGGGGATGCCCTCTTTGGCGTGGGGCTAGAGATTGTATTTCAAGATGTACCAGAGGGCGGCCAGGCCATCCCTCCACCCGATTTTCTTCCCCTGGTCGTAGGGGCGGGGGACGTAGTCGATGGGGGTTTCGAAGATTCTGGCATGGGCCTTCGCCAGCTTTGCGGTGATTTCCGGTTCGAATCCGAAGCGATTGCATTCCAGGGTGAATCCCCGGAAGAGGTCCGCGCGAATCATCTTGTAGCACGTCTCCATGTCGGTGAGATGGAGATTGGAGCAGAAATTGGAGAAGGAGGTGAGCCACTGGTTTCCCTTCACGTGCCAGAAGGAATCCACCAGATGGGTGGACCCCGCGTAGCGGGAGCCGAAGACTGCGTCCGCCCGGTCTTCCTCGATGAACCGGAGCATGCGGGGGAACTCCCGGGGGGAGTATTCCAGGTCGGCGTCCTGGATGATGACCACGTCCCCCGTCAGCCTTGCCTGGGCGGTGCGGATGGCGGCGCCCTTCCCCTGGTTTTTCTTGTGGTGGACCACCACCAGGTCGGGGGCGGGGGAGAGGGAATCCAGCAGAGCGCCCGTGCCATCGGAGGAGCAGTCGTCCACCACCAGGATTTCCAGGCTGGGGACGCCGCACTGTCGCACCTGTTGGATGACGGAGGCGACAGTGGCCACCTCGTTGAAGACGGGGATGATGACGGAGAGTTTCATGGTTGGTAGGACCACTCCAGCAGTTTTTTGGCCAGTTCATCCCGGCGTCGTCCGTGGTCGCCTGGTTTGACCCCCATCACCACCACCATGCGTCGTTTTCCGTTTCGCTCGCAGGTGACCACGATGCAGCTTCCCGCCCCATCGGTGAGGCCGGTCTTCAGGCCATTGACGCCGGGGACCTTTCCCCGGAGGAGTTTGTTGGTGGAAATGACATCGAAGGGGTTTTTCTTGTCGGCCCGGATTCGTCCCCGGTCGGTGGCGGCCCACTTCCGGATTGCCGGGTATTGGATGGCCCGGAGGGCCAGATAGGCGACTTCCAGGGCGCTTCCGTAATTTTCCCTGCGCTGCCCCCCCTGGACCAGGGGGAGTCCGTGGGCGTTGTAGAAATGCATCCCCTGGAGTCCCCAATCCGCGGCTCTCCGGTTCATCATCTCCGGGAACCGTTCCGGGACGTCCCCGGCGAGATAGCGTCCCACCAGGTAGGCGCAGTCGTTGGCGCTGGCGACCAGCATGCACATGAGATACTCGTCCAGGCGATATTTTTCCCCGGTATCCAGGAAGACCCCGTTGATCCCCATCTCCCGGAAGTATTTTCGATCCTCAGCGGTCACCGGCACCAAAGTATCCAAGGTGACTCCGGGCGTCTGCTCCAAATATTCCATGAGGAGGAGGGCTGTCATCAGTTTGGTCAGGGAGGCCAAGGGATAACTCCGGGCGGCGTCCTTCTGCCA
>JAEDNB010000027.1 GCA_016302725.1 Lentisphaeria bacterium | reverse complement strand
GTTTTTTCCCTTTCCTGTCATCGAATGGGCTACCCGGCCAACCTATTCGGCCTTTTTACTCCGCCTTTTCAGCGCCAGGGAGGTTCCCAGGGAGAGCACCGCCAGGAGCAGCACGCCACAGGTGGCGGCCCGCACCGGAGAACGGCGAAGGCGTCGCCAGGAACGAAGGAAAAAGCCCTCTCTCCTCGCCAAGGGGCTCTTTCTTGTCCCTCCCTGGGACTCGGGAATGGCCTCCTGGACAATCTCCCAGGAGAACTTCCTGACCTGTTCCACCTCTTCCCTGGCCTCTTTGGCGAAGGCGATTTCATCCAGGGGAGGCACTTGAAACAGTCCCTCCTCAAAGACAGGAGAGAAGAGAAAGTGGATTCGCTTCCGTTCCATAAGCAGCCCTCCATTCTCATTGAAGGCACGCTCCCGGCGAATGACAAAACTCTCCTTGTCCACGGCATATTCCTCCACCTTCACCGCCCCTTCGGCTTTCTTGCCCCTATCCCTCCGGATGATCCAGCAGGGGAACCCGTCCACCTCCTCATCCGTTTTGCCCGTGATTTTGTCCCCCGTCTCCACCTTCTTTCAGGGGATTCCCTGCTTCATGCGGATGCCACGAATCTTCTCCCGGCTGACATACACGTAGGCAACCCCCTCGTCGGCATAATAGAAATGAGTATCCGACACCCCGGGAGGCAATTTCTCCCGGGGTTCCCATTTCTTGTTCCACGATCCCTTCTCCCCCGGAGCGTTCGCCCGTCCGGCTTCTGTTTCATCTCGCTTCTTTCTCCCTTTCCCATGCCCACCAACTTACGATACTCCATGGTGCGGGTGGCCATCACCTCAAAGGCCTTCTCCAAATGGGCACGGTAGTCCTCCTCGGCGCGGGAAATCCCCGGGGCAATCAGGGGGGGAAAAACAAGGGGGAAACACCCAAAGGGACGGGCCAGCCTTCCCCTTCCCATCCTTCTCATCCTGTGCACCTCCTTGTGTTGCTCCACACCGCGCCAGAATCTGCCTTGTTCCACCAGATATTATGGGTGCTCACGCGGGAAAAAGAAGCCAAATACGCATTCCATTTTCAAACCTAATTTTCCCACAGCGTGGCTGCCTGGCGGAGGGAAGCAAACCCGGGCAGGAGCCCCTGGAGAGGCGCCAACGGCCCATGCATCCGCGAGGGAGAAGACGGGAAACGGGCTCCAAGGGAACGAAACCTGGTTTTCAGACATAAATCCCCCTGCCCGCCCCTTGCGGTCCATATGACGCCGCCACCCCGGGGAACTCCTTTCCCCCAAAAAAGAAAGGCCGCCACCCAGGGTGGATGGCGACCTGAAAATACCGATGATGCCGGGAGGAATTGGCTAGGAGGCTTTTTCCACCTCGTCCATTTCCAATTCCACGGCGGTGGCCCGTCCGAAGATATTCACGGAGACTTTCAGGCGGGCGCGTTCGCTGTCGATGGCTTCCACCACAGCGTTGAAGCCCTGGAAAGCGCCGTTCTTGATGGTGACGGTCTCGCCCACATTGAAAAGCACCTTGGGCTTTGCGGTCTCGCTCTCCTCCTCGACACGCATCATCTCCACCACTTCGCTCTTGCTCAGGCGGACAGGATTTTCGCCGCCCACGAAGCCAATGACTCCCTGGGTGTTCTTGATCATGTCCCACACTTCGGCATTGAGATGGCCATCCGCCTGGTAGAGCCGGGCCTGGATGAGGATGTAGCCGGGATAGCGTTTTCTCTCCTTCTTGACCGTCGTCTTGCCGCCCTTGGCATTGGTCTGGACGACTTCCACGATGTCCACAGGAATCTTGATGTCATCCACGCCGTCGTCCAGGCCGTCCCTGGCGTCCAGTTCCCGTCGGGTCTGAATCGCTTTGAAGGCACGGTTCTCCTGACCGCTCATGATCTGGAGGACATACCAGTGGCTTTTGGTCTTGTCAACGTATTCCATAGGGGAGCGCCTTGGTCTGGGAGGGGAAAGGAAAACCCCTCGGTCCGCCTTACATTCCGGCGATGAGCCTCACGAATCCCTGGGAGACCCAGTCGAAGACCATGACCATCACGGTGAGGATGGCCAGGCTGGTCAGAACCACGGCAGTGGACCGGCCCAGTTCCTTCCTGGTGGGCCAGGTGCACTTCTTCATCTCCGCCACGGTCTCAAAATAGAGAGTCTGGATTGCCTTGATGGGGTTGGTCATGGTTCTTTGGGATGGCTCCTCCGGCGAATACCGCCGGGAAGAGATTCGAAAGCCTTTAAAATCAGAATGGCAGGAGAGACAGGGATCGAACCTGCGACCTGCGGTTTTGGAGACCGCTGCTCTACCAATTGAGCTACTCTCCTGCGGGAAAATCCTACCGGCCAGGCCGGAAAGACTACCGCACCTCGCGGTGGGTGGTGACCTTGCGGTCCCACTTGCAATACTTCTTCATTTCCAGACGGCCAGGAGTATTGCGCTTGTTCTTGGTCGTGGTGTAGTTGCGGCGCTTGCACTCGGTGCAGGCCAACTGGATGATTTCGGAGGGCATCTTGATGGCTCCTTCTTCAACGGGGGGTTCGAGGAATCCCCGCCGACAGCTCCCGAGGACATGCCTCCGGGAACTGACGGACGGAGGGGAGGAAGCCCGGGGGAGAAAGGCCGCAAGGCCCTCTTCCCCGGAAGCCACGCTCCCCAGGGGGGAACTACTCGATGATCTCGGAGACGTTACCGGCGCCCACGGTGCGGCCGCCTTCGCGGATGGCGAAGCGCAGACCCACTTCCATGGCGACGGGGGCGATCAGCTCGATGGTCATGGTGGCGTGGTCGCCGGGCATGATCATCTGGACGCCGTCCTCCAGGTGGCAGACACCCGTCACGTCAGTGGTGCGGATGTAGAACTGGGGACGATAGCCATCCTTGAACTGGGTGTGGCGTCCGCCCTCTTCCTTGGTCAGCACATACACCTGGCACTTGAACTTGGTGTGGGGGTGGATGGTGCCGGGCACGGCCAGGATCTGGCCGCGCTCCACATCTTCCTTCTTGGTGCCGCGGAGCAGGCAGCCGATGTTGTCGCCGGCCTGGCCCTGTTCCAGCATCTTGCGGAACATTTCAACGCCGGTGACGGTGGTCTTCTGGGTCTCGCGGATGCCGACGATCTCCACGGCGTCGCCGACCTTGATCACACCGCGCTCCACACGGCCGGTCACCACGGTGCCGCGGCCTTCAATGGAGAAGACGTCCTCGATGGGCATCAGGAAGGGCTGGTCCAGGGGGCGGACAGGCTCGGGGATGAAGCTGTCGACGGCGTCCATGAGTTCATGGATGCACTTGCAGGCGGGGTCGTTCTCGGCGACTTCCTTGGCCTTGTCGGCGGGGGCGGCGGACATGACCTCGGTGACCTTCAGGGCGGAGCCGCGGATGATGGGGGTGTCGTCGCCGGGGAAGTCGTACTTGTTGAGGAGGTCGCGGACCTCGGAGTCCACCAGTTCCAGCAGGTCGGGGTCATCCACCATGTCGGTCTTGTTCATGAAGACCACGATGGCGGGCACGCCGACCTGGCGGGCCAGCAGCACGTGCTCGGAGGTCTGGGCCATCACACCGTCGGTGGCGGCGATCACGAGGATGGCGCCATCCATCTGGGCGGCACCGGTGATCATGTTCTTGATGTAGTCGGCGTGTCCGGGGCAGTCCACGTGGGCGTAGTGGCGCTTGGCGGTCTGGTATTCCACGTGGGAGGTGTTGATGGTGATACCGCGGGCCTTTTCCTCGGGGGCGTTGTCGATCTGGGAGTAGTCGCGCACGTCACCACCGAAGATGGCAGACTGCACCATGGTGATGGCGGCAGTCAGCGTGGTCTTGCCGTGGTCGATGTGGCCGATGGTACCGATGTTGCAGTGGGGTTTATCCCGCTTGAAGGTTTCCTTTGCCATTTTGCTACCTCGTGTGTTTGTTGCGAAGAGCCGCCGAATGCGGCTTTCGTTGCATCAATTTGCGATGAAACGTAAAAAAAGTCCATGGTACCCTGCCCGGTGACGTCCATCCTGGCCGCCGCCGATTATGGCGGGGCGGGGGAGCCGCATGCCATGGTGCGCCTCCTGGGTGTGGCAGGGTTCGAGGGGGATTCCGGCGTTTTCGGCGAATGGCGGGATTTCCGCCTTTTTGCCAAGCCGCTCCCTCTTTATAGACGAAACGCATGGATGGACTGAAGCAGCCCGTCCATGCCTTCCAAGATGTGGAGCCTACATTCGGAATCGGACCGAAGACCTCATCCTTACCAAGGATGCGCTCTACCAACTGAGCTATGTAGGCAGCCGGTTAAATTTGCGCCTTTGATTCGAGCCAGGGGCATTTCCGGTTTTGTCCCCATGGCTGGTTGGCGCGTTGCGTAAGATAACCGCCTTTCCCCGCATTGCAACCCCGTTCCTGGAACTTTTTCCAAAATTCCCCGTGTCGGGGCGGGGTCAGGGAGCAGGGGAGGTTTCCAGGAGGGAGAGGAGGAGTCGGAGGCACTGCCGGGCGGCGGCCAGGCGCACGGCAGTGCGGTCTCCGGGGAAATGGAGGAGGAGGGTTTTCCGGAGGGGGCCGGCGGCGGCTCCCAGGGCGACGGTGCCCACGGGCTTGCCCGGCAGTGCGCCCCCGGGGCCGGCGATGCCCGAGACCGCCACTGCGGCCTGAACCCCATGGAGGCGTTCCAGTCCCAGGAGCATGGCCTCCACCACCTGGGGGGAGACCACTCCATGGAGCCGGATGGTCTCCGCCGGGACCTGGAGGAGCCTCTCCTTCCAGGCGGTGGCGTAGGTCACCAGGCCCCCGTCGAACCACTGGGAGGAGCCGGGGACCTCCGTGCAGGCGGCGGCGACAAGGCCCCCGGTGCAGGATTCGGCGGTGGCCATATGCCACTGGCGGCGAAGGAGTTCCCTGGCCACCTGCTGAACCAGGGGGAGGAGCCCCCTATCTGGCCACCCCCCCGTTTTCCCCTGGTTTTCCGGGGGTTCCGGAGAGGAGGACCATGGCGACGGCGTATTGGGTTTCATGGGTCAGGGAGACGTGGATTTGGGAGACGCCCAGGGCGTCGGCGGTCTTTCGTGCGGTTCCCAGGAGGGTCAACTGGGGGCGTCCGTCCGGGAGATTGAGGGTCTGGATATCCTGGAGGGGGCACTGGGCGGTGATTCCGGTGCCCAGGGCCTTGGCGAGGGCCTCCTTGGCGGCCCATCGCCCGGCCAGGTACTGGCTTCGCCGGGGTTCCCTTGGGGGTGCGCCCTCCACTTCGGCGGGGGTGTAGACCTTTTTCAGGAAGGCGTCTCCCGTCCGCTGGAGGGAGGCCTGGAGCCGGGGGATTTCCACCAGGTCCACGCCGATTCCCAGTATCTGGGGGGAGTTTTCCCTAGAATTGGGCATGGTCCTGGACCCACTGCTTGGCCTTTTTCTGGAATTCCCGTCGTTTGTCGGTGTCCTTCACCGTGTTGAGGTAGAGGTGGAAGAGTTCGAAGAGCAGCTGGCGGAGGATGTCCAGGTTGGCCATCCGTTCCTCGAAGATGTCGGCGGGATCCATGGCCTCTCCCTCGGGCAGTTTCAATCCCCGGAGGATGAACTGGCTGGCGTCCAGGGTGAAGCTCCACTCCTCCCCCTTGCCCCGCACCACCACCAGTTTGGCGCTGCGGAGTTTTTTGCCCACCATCATGGCGCTGCGGGCTTCGGCGGAGTTTGTGGGGGTGCCCTTGCGGAGGCTGCTTTCGAAGGCACCGCCCCCCTGGGCCACGAAGGTCAGGGGTCCGTCCACCATCAGGCTGAATTCCCCCAGCCGGGTGGGGGGCAGGACTCCGTTTCGGCTTTCCTGGTAGAACCAGAGCCAGGTCAGGAAATTCTCCCCCAGCAGTCCGGTGGCGCCGGCGTCCTCCTCCAGGACGGGGGAGATGTTCACGGCGGGGAGGGAGGAGGGTTCCGTGCCATAGAGCAGTTGCGCCAGGGAATCGGGCGTCATGGGGATGGGGTCGATTCCCGTGGCCTTGGCGAAGAATCCGCAGAAGAGGTCCAGTTGCTTTTCGCTGGTGGCGGTGACATAGAGGAACTGGGTGGAGGTATCGATGGCGACGTAGGTGCCCGAGAAGGTAGGCGGCATGTTGGGCAGCAGTCGTTTGCGCACATCCTCCTTGATTTCCCGGATGGCCTTCCGGTTCAGGTGCTCCACATTCCGCGCCTTCATCTGCACCAGTTCCTCCAGGCGGCACTCCGCATTCATGAGGCTGGCGGGAATCTTCCGCTCCGCCTGGCGCAGGCAGAGGTGGATGGCCGAGCCGAACCTTGCGTTCTCCTCGGTAATCTCCGTCTCCAGCAGGAAGCGTCCCGTCACCCATCCCCAGACGGGTTCGTCCTGGACATGGGCGAGGGGGCCGGCGGCCTGTGCGGCGAAGCGTTCCAGGGCGTCCGGCGGCAGTCGTTCGGGCAGTTTGCAGATCCGGCAGGTGACGCTGCCTCGGTCAAATCCCATTTTGGTTGTCTCCTATTTCCACGTTGAGGAGGGTTCCGGCGGCCTCGAAGGAGAGTGCGCCCTCCACCCGTCCTGTGCAGAGGAAGCCCTCCCCCTCCCGTTGCTGGCAGGCGACGCAGAGCGTGGCCTGGGGGGGGACGGCCTTCAGGTAGTTCAGTTGGAAGATTGCCGGATAGACCCCCATTCCCAGGGCGTCCTGGAGGACGGAGGCGTATTCGGTGTTGTTGAGGTGTCCGTTGACGTCGATTTGGGTTCCCCTCACCTTCCAGGGCTGGCTGGGGGTGTCTTCCGGGAGGGAGGGGAGTTTGCCCAGGGAGGGGAAGGCGATTTCCCCCGGGGGGATGGCGAAGATCTTTTCCCCGTAGAGCCTGTCAGCGGGGAGGATCCGCATGGCGGCGGTATCCATCAGCAGCCAATTGCTGGTGGCGCGGGCGATGAGCGCGCCCTTTCCCCGGGGTTGGCCCTCCGGGGAGGGCTCCACCTCCTCGAAGCGGAATTCGCGGCAGGCGAAGAGCCGGTCGAATCCCGACGCCCACGTCGTCACCCGGATTGTCTTTCCCGCGGTGGGATAGCGGTGGATTTCCACCTTCATGCGGGAGAGGAACCAGCTTTGGTGGCGGGGAAGGAGGGTTTCCAGCCCCATGCCGCGGAGGCTGGCGTCGTCCCCGGCGATTTCCTGGGCGTAATCGAAGAAAGACTTCAACTTCATGCGGCCGAAGCAGTCGCATTCACTGTGGCGGAGTCTGTATTCCTGGACGCACCTGGCATCCAGCGTCGGGTCTTTGGGAATCATGATGCTTGAGGACTCTTCCCCCCCTTCAACCTATGGCGTTCCCGCAGGATTCCCCCCTTTCGGAGGGGCAAGCGGCGTCAAGGGAGAATATACCCCCCCTTCCCGGTTTTCCCTAGGAGAGGAAGGCAGGGGGCTTTGTCCCGGACGTCCCTGGCCGGCATTTGGGGGAGCAAGGCGGGAGAGGCCGACGCCATGGGAGCTTTTCAGGAGAATCCACCCTCCCTGGGGGAGGTTTCCCTCCAGTCGTTTCCCCAGTTCCGCCGCCGTGGGGAAGCATTCTGCGGGAATGGGGTTCCCCTGGGCGGCGGCCCGGGTGTATAGTTCCCCCACCAGAAGCAGGTGTGCCCCGGGGCACTTTTCCCTGGCGTATTCCAGGATTTCCCGGTGGGCCAGGAGGGAATCCTCCCCCCCCTCCAGCATATCCCCCAGGGCCAGGAATCGGGGGCATGTGGCGGGGGCCACCTCCGCGAACCAGTCCAGGGCGGCCCTGACGCTGGTGGGATTGGCATTGAAGGCGTCATTGACCCAGCGGACGCCATCCTTCTCCCGGATTTCCATCCGCTCTCCCGGGAGGCGGCATTCCGCCAAGCCCTCCACTGCCTGGTCCGGCGTGCATCCCAGGAGGGTGGCGGCGCAGGCGGCGCAGGCGGCATTGGCGGCCATGTGGGCGCCCCCCAGAGCCCATTCCAGGCGGCGTTCCTGGCCCAGCCACTTCCAGAGGAGCCGCAGGTGGAAGCGTCCATTCTGGAATCCCAGATACTGGTATTGAAGGTCTGCCTTCTCCCCGGTGCCGAAGGAAAGGAGCCGCACCCCGGGGGGGGCCGCCTCCCGCAGGAGGTCCGCCCCGGCCGCCTCGGCAGGATAGACCCCCATCCCCCCGGGGAGGATTTCCCGGAAAAGGGAGGCCTTCTCCCGGGCGACTCCCCGCAGGTCGTGGAAGGCCTCCAGGTGTGCGCGTCCGATATTGCAGACCACCCCCACCCGGGAGGGGGCCAATTTCGCCAGGGAGGCGATTTCCCCGGGATGGTTGGTGCCCATTTCGATGACCGCCACCCGGGTGGAGTCCTGGATCCGGAAGAGATTCCGGGGCACTCCGAAGTGGTTGTTGGTGCTTCCCTGGGTCTTCAGCACCCCCCCGGGGAAGCGCCGTTCCAGGATGGCGGCGCACATTTCCTTGGTGCTGGTCTTGCCGCAGCTTCCCGTGATGGCCAGCACCTCCGCAGCCGGATATTGGCTCCGATGCCACAGGGCCAGCTGCTGATAGGCCGCCAGGGAGGAGGCGACCTGAAGGCAGGGAATGCCCTGGCGGCGCATCCGTTCCTCCCACTCCGGCAGGGGGGGGGACTGGAGCACCACGGCCCCCGCGCCCCCCTCCAAGGCCGCGCCCACATGGCGATGCCCGTCCGTCAACTCCCCGGGGATGGCCAGGAAAAGCCCGCCAGGTGGGAGGTTCCTGCTGTCGTCGGAGAGGGCGTCCACCCCGGAGGAGAAATCCTGCGGAGGGACAAGCCATTGGCCGCCGGCGACCTTCTGCAGTGTGGCAAAGGAAAGGAAGGGCATGGGGGAAGGATTTGTTTCTTTCAGGGGGGATAAGGAAAGGAGGGGGCAGGGATGGCCTGCCGGCAGGGGAGGAAGCCTGGGTGCCCACCACCAGGCAGGGCGTTTCCCCCTTTGCCTGGCAGGGGAATTTCCGGGGCCTCCTCATGCTGGGAGGCGGGGAAGGAGCCTTCTTCCCCATGCCCCCGGGGCTCGCCCTTTCCGGGAGAGGGACGAGCGCGCGGCAAGGCCTGGGGGCATGCACCTTGGCGGCGGCATTCCTGCGCCTTGGGCATGGAGGAAAGCTCATGGGCGAAAGCCCGCCCATTTTTGCGCCGACCCGATTCCTGCGCCTTGGCGGCGCTCTCGCATGTTCCGCCTTAGGCGGAGACTAGAGTTGGTCCACGGGCGTATCCAGGTCGGCGGCTTCCATGGGGCTGTCGGCGGGGGTGGCTTCGGGGGCGTCCTGCCGGGCGCCGCCCTGGTCCGGGAGTTTCCGTCGGATTTCGGCGACGATTTGGTCGGCCATGGCGGGGTTAGCCTTCAGGTAGGCCTTGGTTTGTTCCGCGCCCTGCCCCAGTTGGACCTCCCCGAAGGAGAACCAGGAACCGCGTTTTTCCACGATATGCTGGTCCAGGGCCACGGCCAGGATGGAGCCGGCCTTGGAGATGCCCTCATTGAACATGATGTCGAACTCGCACTCCTGGAAGGGGGCGGCCAGCTTGTTCTTGTTGATCTTGACCTTCACCTTGTTCCCCAGGGAGCGGCCATCCGGGCTTTTGATGACGCCGGTGCGCCGGATGTCCATCCTCATGGAGGCATAGAATTTCAGGGCCCTGCCGCCGGGGGTGGTTTCGGGGTTTCCGAACATGACGCCGATCTTTTCCCGAATTTGGTTGGTGAAGATGACGCAGGTATTGGACTTGGCGGCGATGGGGGTGAGCTTTCTGAGGGCCTGGCTCATGAGGCGCGCCTGGAGCCCCACGTGCTGGTCTCCCATCTCCCCTTCGATTTCCGCCTTGGGGGTCAGGGCGGCCACGGAGTCCACGATCAGCACGTCGATGGCATTGGAGCGCACGAGGGTTTCGGCGATGTTGAGGGCGTCCTCCCCGCAATCGGGCTGGGAGACCAGGAGATTGTCGGTATCCACGCCGATGATCCGGGCATACCGGGGATCCAGGGCGTGTTCCGTGTCCACGAAGGCGCAAGTGCCGCCGGCCTTCTGGGCATTGGCGATTACGTGGAGGCAGAGGGTGGTCTTTCCGGAGGATTCGGGGCCGTAGATTTCGATGATGCGCCCCCGGGGGACGCCGCCGATTCCGGTGGCCAGGTCCAGGGCCAGGGAGCCGGTGGAGATGGTGGGGACATCCAGGTGTTTCTGGTCACCCAGGCGCATGATGGAGCCTTTGCCGAATTCCTTTTCAATCTGGCCCAGGGCGAGTTTCAGATTGCGCTGTTGGACATCATTGAGGGAGGATGCGGAGGGTTCTTTTGCCATTGTGCCTTCTGTGGCGGCAATCCGTTGCCACGCCGCCTGTGGCGTTCTTGGGGGAGGGTATGTGAGGAATTGCGGAAAAGGGAAAGGGGAAGGGGGCCGAGGCGGCCATCCTTCCTCCCGGGGGGACGGCGGGACCTTGCCAAAGGCGCCACGCCGCAGGGAAGGCGGGCGACGACTCCCGTTGCGAGGGGGCGGGAGCGGGGGGGGGGC
Organism: Lentisphaeria bacterium; assembly: GCA_016302725.1. Classification (GTDB taxonomy): domain Bacteria; phylum Verrucomicrobiota; class Lentisphaeria; order Oligosphaerales; family Oligosphaeraceae; genus UBA1724. Next base: position 5,180 of record JAEDNB010000027.1, on the reverse strand, counting down.
GCGCCGGTTTTCCCGGGAACCGGGGGGAAGATACCCCTTCTCTTCCCTTTTGCAAGCCCCTTTTTGCAAAATTTGCCTAATTTTTTTTAGCCTTCTCTCCCGGCTTCCCGGGGAAGGGGGGGGACAGGGGGGCGTGGGACTTAACATAGCATGGGGGGAGGGAGGAGTTTCCCCGGGGCGGCGGCGGCCTTCTGGGGGGCTATCGTTCCGGGAAGGGGACGGTTCCCTTTTCCAGGAGTCCATTTTCCCAGGGGATATGCCAGGGTGGGGCGAGGGAGGCGCAGGGGGCTCCCAGGAACTCCTCCAGTTCCCTGGCGGCGACATGTCCGTCCACGAACGCGGCGTTGGCCTCCCCCCTGTGTCGGTTTGCGCCCTCCAGTTGGGAATCCCAGTCCAGATCCAGTTCCTCCATGAGATTATCCCAGGTATTTGCCCCGTAGATGAGGCAGGGGTCTCCGGAATCGCAGAGGAGATAGACCAGGGAGGGCTGTCGGATGGCGGCGGCCAGAGGTCCCCGGTTTCCCTGGGTTCCATCGTAGTTCCATCCGTAGGAGGCGTCGTATTCCCGAAAGCCCTTCGGGGTAGTCTCCGGGAGTTTTCCCACACCTGCGGGGCACACCAGCAGACGGGGGTTGTTGTGGTAGGGGTAGCTCCATGCCGTCCAGTTCAGTCCGGGATGCTCCTCGGGGCTGGCGGCGGTGACATAGGGAGGGAGGCGCCCCCTCCAGGAATCGGCATACTGGGTCAGGGCCATGGCCAGTTGGCGGAGATTGCCCATGCATTGCACCTGGGCGGCCTTTTGGCGCGCCCGGGCGAGGGAAGGCAGAAGCAACCCCATCAGAATGGCCACGATGGTCACCACCGTCAGCATCTCCACCAATGTAAAGGGGAGCGTTCCCCCCCGGGGAACCGCCCTGCTCTCTTTTCCCGTCATCCCGACTCCTCCCATGCTTGAAGGTGAATTCTCTTGGCTGCCAGGAAGGTCCCCCCTTCCTGCGGCAACGGAGATAGCATAGGGCAAATGTTCCGGCACGCAACCGATAACTCCCTAATCCATCAAATGTTATGGAATTACACAACTTTCCCGGGCTTTCCCGGCTTTTCCACTGCCGAGGCATTCCGCCCCCTGGGGCCGGCAAATCCCTGGGGTTCTTGAAAAGGGACTTTTGGATGAATGAATTTTGGGAGAGGCAGAAGCGCTGGTGTCCCGTAAAATTCAGGGACACTAGTTCATAACCAACTAGGATTCGATGGATTGCATTGCATTTTCCATGCGCGCCGATTTGAAGGAACATCGTTGCAGCCGAAGGGGAGGCTGCCGATGAACAAGGGCGTTCTTGCACAACTGACAGAGCATCTCGGCTCCTTCGGAATCAGGCATCCTGCCAGGAAGTGCCAGGGAAAACCCTTCCCCCGTCGGCCTCAATTCCTTGTGCGAAGGGCTTTCATCCCGTGTCCGGCGGCAGGGCAGCGTCAAGAAACGCCATCTCGCTGGCCAACCTGCCCCGCGACTCCGCCTCTTCGAGGAGTTTGTTCCCTCATGGTGGAGGAGGCGGGCGCCGCCTGTCGTTCATGGCACCCCTTTTCTTCCAGGCTTCTTCGAGGAAAAGCAGCTTCCTCTCCGGGTTTACGGGACACTTGTGGGGCGGAATTATGAAAACAGACGGCATATGCCCGGGCATGGGCCGCGTCGGGCATGGGCTCCTGCCTCCAGGGAGCCAGGTTCCCCCCGGCGCGCGTCTTTCCGACCTCAAGGGAAACTCTCCCATCCCGGCCTTTCCCTCCCCTCCTTCCCTTGAACTTGGGATTACATTGCTGGCCTCCCCTTGAGAGACCTCCGCCTCCACGCCGACACCGGCCTCGGGGAACTGGCGAGCCCCCCTCATCCAAAGACTGCGCGGCACATCCCGGCAACTGTCGGCCTGCGAGGGGGGAGGGGGTTCCAGCGGCCCCCCTCCCCGGGAAATCCTCGGGAAAATTCCCGATTCCCGTGGATTTCCCGAAAATTCTGGCCTATGCCCGAGGCCCAGGCTGTGTCACCCCTGGGGACCGCCCTTCGCGGAGCCGGATTCCCCCCGGCGCGCTTTTCCCGGCTTCAGGGCTACCCTCCCTTCCAGCCCCGACCTTCCCCTTTCCTCAATTGAATCCCGAGGAAATGCCTTCCCACCTCCCATGACAGACTTCCATTTCCACGCCCACACGGACATCGAGAAACTGGCGGAAACCTTCCTCCAAGACCGCAAGGCGCATCCAGAACACTACCGGTCTGACGAGGGAGGGATTTTCCCCTCGGAGAACCTCCTGGTGCCCAGTGCGGGAATGTTCCAGTGGCTCAAGCAGATACGCATGGACCACGGGGAGGCGCTGCTGGGAGCCAAGACAAAGGACATCCCCCAGGGCATCCGGGAAATCCTCCACAGGCTTTGCCCCGCCTTTACCCCGGAATTGTACACCGCCGACGTGATGAAATGGGGGGTGTTCCACCTTCTCCACGGCCTACTGGAAAGTCCGCCGGAAGAAGCGCCGTGGGCGCCACTTCTGGACTATCTTCGGAGCTCGGAGGGCACGGGCGAGGACCAGGAGGTGCGCCTCTATTCCTTCGCCGGCAGAATCGCCCTTCTCTTCGACCAATACCAGAGCTATTTGCCTCACACCCTTTCCGCCTGGGCCAGGGGGGACTCCCTCACTTGCGCCCTGGAAAAGGGGAAGACCTCCCTGGACAAAAAGCTGCAGTGGCAGCCTCTGCTCTGGCACAAGCTCCACGAACACCTGGAGGGAGGCTCCCTGGCGGAGGCCCTAGACCACGTCCTGTCCAGCGAGGGAAAGGGCTCCCTGCCCCCCGTCACCGTCTTCGGGGCCACCATGATGCCCCCGCCCTACCTCCGACTCTTGAAACAATACAGCCAACGGGGGGTGGTGAACTTCTACTATCATGGTCCCTGCCGGGAGTTCTGGGGAGACAACCGCCCCACCAAAAAGGTGGAGGAGGGCTTTTTCCAGAATTCCCTGTTGGCGGACAACGCCCGCCAGGCCCAGGATTTCTTCAATCTCCTGGTGGAAGAGGGGCTTCTTTCCGCCGGGGAGGAGGAGGAGGCCGGGGCGCCCCCCCAGCCTGCCAGCCTCCTCCAGGCCCTCCAGGAGCAAGTGCGGAACAACACCTGCCCCCCGAAAGACAACCCCTTCCCGGAAACCGTCGACGACTCCCTGACCTTCCATCTCTGCCACAGTCCCCGCCGCCAGGTGGAAGTCCTGCGGGACCTGCTCCTCTATCTTCTAAAGACCCACAACACGGCAAGGAAATCCGTCCTCACCTTAAATGACATTCTGGTCATGGCGCCGGACATCACCCTCTTCGCCCCCGCCATCAAGGCCGTCTTCGACGCCTCTCCCCTCAAGGGACGCTACGCCGTCACCGACCGCACCCTTCGCCAGACCAATCTTCTGGCGGAGACCTTCCTCAAGATTCTCCAGCTGCCGGAGAGCGGCTTCGCCTTCTCCTGGATTGACGCCCTGCTGGACTCCCAGCCTCTCTGCCAGCGCTTCGCCTTTTCCCCCGAGGCAATCACCGACATCCGCCAATGGATTCGGGAGGGTCGGGCGCACCTGGGCTACGACGCCAAGAGCCGGAAAGAGGACTTTGCCCATCGAGGCATAGAGGGCGTCACGGAAGAGCAGGAGGAGTTCACCTGGCGGAAAGCCCTGGACCGGATGCTGTTGGCGGAAGTCATGGAGCTGCCTGCCGACGAACAGGAGCAGCACCCCGCCTTCGGGAATCTTCTCCCCCTGCCCGTCGCCTCCACCGAGGGGAACAGCCGCCAGACTCTGGGAAATCTCTCCCGCCTGCTGCGGGAACTTCAGGAGACCTCCCAGGCCCTGCAGGACAAGCCCCAGGGGCGCACGCTCTCGGAATGGCACCAACTCCTCCAGGCAATCCTGGAGCGCTTCTTCCTGGAGGACACCCAAAACACGGCGGATTTTTCCGCCCTGCGCAAGCAGTTCCAACGGCTGGAGGAGAATGGGAAACTGGCCAAGGCCGACGGACTTCTCCTTCCTCGTTCCCTGATGACCAAGATTCTCCAGGGGCTTCTGGAGGCCGCCACCACCAGCGGGGGGTCACCCTCCTTCCTGGCGGGCAAAATCACCTGCTGCTCCCTCATGCCCATGAGGGGCATTCCCTGCAAGATCATCGCTCTTCTGGGCATGGACCAGGGAGCCTTCCCACGCCAGGATCCCCATCAGGATTTCAGCCTGCTGAACGATGACAAACTCCTTCCCTATTTTGTCCGCTCCAAGGCGGCGGAAGACCGCTACATCTTCCTGGAGACCCTGCTGGCGGCCCGGGAAAAGCTCCTTCTTTTCTACCAGGGCTTCCAGGCGGATGGAAAGGAGCAGCCGCCCGCCATCGTGGTGAGGCAACTCCGGGACTACGTCAAACCGCACAACCCCCAATCCCTGGATGTCATCCATCCCCTGAACAACTTCGACATCAGAAACTTCCAGGGCAATCCCTCCTCCCTCCTCTCCTTCTTTTCCTTCGACGCCCCCTCCGCCCGGACAGGAACTCCCCCTGCCCCCGCCTCCCCCAAGGAACCGCCCCCTGCCCCCGACGCCCTGCCCTCCAGCCTCGTTCTGACCCTGCGGGAACTGGAGGCCCTTCTGGAAAACGGGGTGGAGGCCTTCCGCCAGCATGCCCTGGGCTGCCGACAAGAGGAAGACGATCTCCTGCCCGAAGACCAGGAACCCCTGGAGTCCGGCCCCTTGGAAATGTCCAATTGCCGGAAATTCCTGGCCCGCCGTCTCCGTCCTCTCCGGGATACGGAGCGGACGGACGAGGCGGCATGGGGGGACATCGAGAAAGAATTGCGGGCGCGGGATCTTCTGCCCTTCGGCCCCCTGGGGGAAAAGGCCTTCCTGAAATACAAGGCCCTTGACGGAAAGGCCTTGGAAGAACAGGGATACTGGGAGGCGGAGGAGCACTCCCTGGAACTTCCCCTGGAGATTCCCGGAAACGGGGAAAGTTCCTGCCGCGTCTCCCTCCGGGGCACTTGCCTGGTGGCCAAGGAGAAGCTGCTCCATGTCTGCTACGGGGAGAAAAACTCCAACAAGCACCGCCTCCTGGCCTACCTGGAACGCCTTCTCTGGGAAGCCACCCAGGGAGACTCCATCCCCGCCATCGCCTT
>JAEDNB010000228.1 GCA_016302725.1 Lentisphaeria bacterium | reverse complement strand
GCCCCCTTCCCGGATTCCCCCCGCCCATGGGCAACCCCGCCCGGGGCGGCACCCCTTCCGGGAAGGCCGGCGGCCAGGCGGGGGCATGGCGCCACGGGAGAGCCCTGATTCTCCCCCTTCCTTCCGGCATTTGCCTTTCCTGAGAGGGGGGAGTTCTGCCGGGTGTTCCGGCGTTTCTCACAACACCCCCACATCCCCCAAAAGGTCAAGGAAAATGAAAACCAAACCCCCAATCCTGTTCCTTCTCGTTCTTGTGCTTGCGTCCGTGGCATTCACAGGCTGCGGACGAAAACAGGTTCTCCACATCTACACCTGGGCGGACTACTTCTCCCCGGAACTGCTGGAACGCTTCGAAAAGGAAAACAACTGCGTCATCAAGCAGGACATCTTCGACTCCAATGAAATGATGTTCGCCAAGCTCCAGGCGGGCGGAACAGGATATGACATCATCGTCCCCACGCACTACTTCATCGGAAAAATGGTGAACGAGGGGATGATCCAGAAACTGGACAAGGAAAAACTCCCCAATCTCCAATACCTCGACCCCGATGTGGTCGCCATGATGAACCCCCAGCTCCTGGACTACTGCGTCCCCTATTTCATGAGCTACACCGGACTGGGGTACAACAAGAAGAAACTCCCCAATTTCGAACCCACATGGAAGGTCTTCGAGGACGCCAGCCTGGCCGGCCGCATGACCCTCCTGGACGACTACACCGAGGTCATGGGCGCCCTGGCGCGCTATCTCGGATACACCGCCGAGGAGATGGACGACCCCGTGGAGGGGGACGCCCGCATGGAGGAGGTGGTCAAACTGGGGCTCCAGTGGCGGAAGAACGTGATCAAGTTCGAGAACGAACAGTACAAGAACGGCCTCTCCGCCGGTGAATTCCTGGTGGTCATGGGCTATTTCAGCGACCTGGCCCAGGCCGTGGACGAGCAGAGCGACACCCTGGCCTTCGTCATGCCCAAGGAGGGCTGCCACATGAGCTGCGACACCCTGGTGGTGCCCACCGCCGCCCCCAACCCCGACCTGGCCTACAAACTCATCAATTTCCTCCACGACCCCGAAAATGCCGCCAAGAACATCATGGACATCCACACCTACTGCCCCAACTACGCGGCGGTGGCACTGCTGGATCCCGAGGATGTGGCCAGCGGCAATTTCATCATCCCCAAGGAGGTCCTCGCCAACTCCGAGTTCATGCCCGAACTCTCCCCCGAGCAGGAGGCCCGGCACCTGAAATACTGGAACCGCATCAAGGGCGGCCTGGAGGAGTAGCCACCCCTGGAACCCCAGGGCGGCCCGGAGACGGGAGAAATCCCAAAATCCGGGCCATCCCCATGGAAAAAGACAAATTCCGACATTATAGTACCCGGCGTTTCCCAAAAGGAGGCGCCGGGAAGATGCCGGAGCCCCCCTGGCACTTGCTCTAAATCCTCTCCCCCTTGCGATGAATTTCCGTTTCGCTGACAATACGGCTTTCCGACTTACTGTCGCGGTTAGATAGCGTTGCAGGATGGCGTCACACGCTTTCCGGCAACGCGAAAGGAAACTTTTTGCATGCGACTGAAGCGAGACGCCTTGAAAAGGAAATCGCCCCATCCCAGAGCCGGAGGCGCCGCAGGCTGCCCCGGAACAAGAAAAGCCCTTCAGTCCATGAGAGACTGTGGGGCTTTTTCCGTATCCGGGCGATTCCCCTCCCGTCAGGGGCCCCGGGCGCTTTCCCAAGACAAACGCAACTCCCCTTGAGAGGTCAAGAAAACAGTATGAAATGCACAGGCGCGAAAATCGTGGTGGAATGTCTCCTGGAACAGGGGGTGGACACCGTCTTCGGCTACCCCGGCGGAACCATCTTGAACGTCTATGACGAGCTGGTGGACTACCAGGGCAGGATTCGCCACATCCTCACCAGCCACGAGCAGGGGGCGGCCCATGCCGCCGACGGCTATGCCAGGAGCACGGGAAAGGTGGGGGTCTGCATGGCCACCAGCGGCCCCGGAGCGGCAAACCTCACCACCGGAATCGCCACCGCCTACCTGGATTCCTCCCCCGTGGTCTTCATCACCTGCAATGTGGTGGGCAATCTCATCGGAAAGGACTCCTTCCAGGAGGTGGACATGACCGGAATCGCCATGCCCATCACCAAGAGCGCCTTCCTGGTGCGCCGGGTGGAGGAACTGGCCGACACTCTCCGGCAGGCCTTCGCCATCGCCGGAAGCGGACGCCCCGGCCCGGTCCTGGTGGACATCCTCAAGGACGCCACCGCCGCCGTGGCGGAGTTCACCCCACTCCCCAAGGAACAGCACGTCACCCACGGCGGACTGGCCACCCTGATCCACCGCGCCAGCCAGAATTTCCGCCCCCCCGAGCCGGACAAGGAGGACCTGGACATCCTGGCCGACATGGTCCGCCAGGCGGAACGCCCCTTCCTGATTTGCGGCGGCGGCGTGGTGCTCTCCCGCGCCCAGAAGGAGTATGTGGAGTTCGCCGAACGGCTGGACGCCCCCTCCGCCTTCACCATCATGGGATGCGGCGGCATCCCCGGAAAGCATCCCCTCTCCACCGGCATGGTGGGCATGCATGGCTCCCAGGCCTCCAATATCGCCGTGGCCAACTGCGACCTCCTCATCGCCGTGGGATGCCGCTTTTCCGATCGGGTCGCCCTGGACCCCGCCACCTTCGCACGGCAGGCCAAAGTGGTCCAAATCGACATCGACCGCGCGGAAATCGACAAGAACGTGCCCACGGCACACCACATCATCGGGGACGCGCGGCGCGTCCTGGCATGCCTCCTGGAGCGGGTGCCCCAATGCTCCCATGCCGACTGGAAGGAAAAGGTCTTCTCCTATCCCCGCCAGCCCCAGTATCCCATCTCCGGGGA
>JAEDNB010000026.1 GCA_016302725.1 Lentisphaeria bacterium | reverse complement strand
CGAAGGTGCCGCCGCCCAGGTCGTAGACGGCGATTTTCTCATCCTTCTTCTTGTCCATGCCGTAGGCCAGGGAGGCTGCGGTGGGTTCGTTGATGATCCGGCGGACATTCAGGCCGGCGATGCGCCCGGCATCCTTGGTGGCCTGGCGCTGGCTGTCGTTGAAATAGGCGGGAACCGTGATGACCGCGTCCGTGATGCTCTCCCCCAGATAGGCCTCCGCATCCAACTTCAGCTTCTGGAGAATCATGGCCGAAATCTCGGGAGGAGTATACTGCTTGTCCCCCACCTGGACGGCTGCATCCCCATTGGGGGAGGCCACCACCTTGAAGGGAACCCGGGCGACGTCATCCTGGCACTCGTTCAGCTTCCGCCCCATGAAACGCTTGATGGAATAGATGGTGCCGGTGGGGTTGGTGACGGCCTGGCGCTTGGCCTGCTCGCCCACCAGGCGGTCCCCATTCTTGGTGAAGGCGACCACGGAAGGCGTGGTGCGGTGCCCCTCGGCGTTGGGGATGACCTTGGCTTCAGCACCCTCCATGATGGCCATGCAAGAATTCGTGGTGCCCAGGTCAATGCCCAGCACCTTTCCCATGATTTTCTCTTTATCCATAACAATTTTCTCCTTGATAAGGCAAGTCTGCCATCCATTGCCCGGAAGGGCCGCCGATGCCGGAAGCCCCTGCCGGAAGACACGCCCCGCTCCCCAGGAAGGGAATCAGGGCCCGAATGAAAAAGACAGGCCCGCTCAAGCAAGCCGCATGCCAAAGAAGGCGGGGAAGGAGGAGGGGAAAATCGGGACATTCTGTCGCACCTGTCCCCTTCTGCCCGTCCCTTTGGCGCACCTGTCCCCCTGATGCCCGCTCCCTTGGCGCACCTGCCGGCGCCCAGGGGGGGGGAAGGGGAGGCGCGGTCGCCCCCTTTTTCCGGGGATGTCAGCCCTGCAGGCCTTCCCAGGTTTCCCGGATTGCCCTGGGTGACCAGTCCCTCCAGCAGAAATCCGCCCGGAGGAAGCGGGCGCCCCTGGCCAGGAGCTTGGGGAGGAGGGCGCTGCGGTCCATGGGCTTTTCCCGGAGGAAGACGGAATGGCAATGGTCATTGACGGCCAGGAGCCGTTCCCCCACCCGGTTTTCCAGGGTCAATTCGGTGAAGTCGCAGGTTTCCTGTCCGGGGCACCTGCCCTTGAGGGAGGCATTGGCGCAGACGGCGGAGATGGCCAGGGGGGTGTCCTGGAAGATGGGGATTTCGGCGGCGGCGCCCAGGCGGCCCGCCAGTTCCAGGAGGTTTTCCTCTTCCTCGTCAGGGGCGAGGGTCACCCTTTGGAGGCCCATTTCCTCCAGGAGGAAGCGGGCGGCGGCGGTGTTGTTCACATAGAGGGGCCAGTCGGCGGAGATGGAGGTGTTCCCCGGCGTCACGCTGACTTTGGCCAGGCAGGGGAGCGCCCCCAGGTTTGCCACCTGCCACTTCCGGTATCCCTGGACAAAGAGGGGGCGGAGGGCCTTGGCCCACTTGTGCCGCCCGTCATTGCGCTGGAGGACGGGCAAGGCCAGGCGAAGCCGTTCGCGCCCCACCCGCCTCGCCAGGAACTCCACGCCCTCCTGCAGGGAGGAATCCTCCATCCGCCCCACATCCAGGACCACTTCGCATACACTCTCCAAATCCCTCTCCGTAAAGAGATTCAAGGCAAAGGGACGGTCCACCTTCAAAATCCAGCCCGGACGCGCCTCCCCGCCAGCGGAGGCAGGACGCCACTCTTCCTCCCGGGAGAGGATCCGGGACTGCTCCTCCCGGCACTCCTTCTCCAGGATACGCCCCACCTCCTGGGCGGAGCGGCGGCGCAGTTCGTTCAGCAGGGAGACGGGCACAAAGAGCCCGTCGGGGTTGCTCACCCGCAAATCCGCCAGCTGGAATGGGGTGTCCCCCAGCTTGGCAAAGGCCTTGCGGGCATCCTCCTCCAGGGCCTGGGCGGTGCGGGTCTCGCTGGGCTGGAGGCGCTCCTCCAGGGGCATGGATGTCACCACGTCCGCCAACTCCCGCACCCCGATGGAAGGCTGGGCCGTCACCTGCAGGGCCTCCGGGGAGACCTGGAGGGAGAAGAAGACGGGATGGCGGGTGCGCACCAGGGCGGGGCGCACGGAAGGCCAGGAGTAGCGGCGCTTCACCGCCTGGCTGGAGGTGCAGAAGACCGGCACTCCCTCGGGGATGGGGGGATGCCCCTCGGGCAGGGGGACCTGGACCGTGGCCCCGTCCTCCGCCACAAAGACGCTCTCCCAGGTCTCGGCGCCGCCCTGGGGGAAGACCCGGATTTCGTCCACGGGGAAGCCGTAGGGGCGTTCCCACTCCGCCAGTTCCACCTGGAGCCCGTCATGCTTTTCCAGGGTCTGTCCCATGATCTGGAAGCGGAGCCAATCCCCGTCCTCCTGGGCGACCACCTCCCGCACCACCCCCGCGGGGAAGCCCCGGGGGCCGGTTTCCTGGATGTCCGTGACCCCGGAGGGATGCTCGGTGGAATAGCAGAAGCGTGTCCAGGGACGGCTGAAGATGATCTTGATGTCCTGTTCGCACTGGCGCTTCTCCCCCGGCTGGAAATCCCCGTCCAGGAGATGGCGATAGTAATTGGTGACGGCCGCCACATAGAGGGGGGTCTTCTTCCTCCCCTCCAGTTTCACGGAGGCCACCCCCATCGTCTCCAGGGCCTTCACCGCCTCCCCCAGGGCGAGGTCCTTCATGGACATCAGGTGGCATCCCTCGGAAAGGGGCTTCCCCTCGTCATTCTCCACGCGCCAGCAATTCCGGCAGACATAGCTGCAGTCTCCCCGGTTGCCGCTGTGGCCATGCAGGACGCTGGAAAGCAGGCAGAGGCCGCTGTAGGCATAGCAGAGGGCGCCATGGGCGAAGACCTCCAACTCGATGTTGGGCACCGCCGCCATCTCCTGGATTTCCATTTCGGTGACCTCCCGGGCGGCAATCACCCGGTCGAAGCCCAGTTCGCGGCAGGCCTCCATCCCCTCCACATTGTGCACCGCCATCTGGGTGGAGGCATGGAGGGAAACCTCGGGAAGGTATTTCCGCACCAGGTAAGCGGTGCCCAGGTCCTGCACGATGAGGGCGTCCACCCCCAGGTCCCGCAGGTGGAGCAGAAGGGGCAGCACCTGGGGGAGTTCCTCCTGGCGCAGAAGGGTGTTCACGGCGACATAGACTTTCCGGGGATGCTCCCGATCGTCGTGGGCCAGCCCCAGGAGCACCTCCAGTTCCTCCAAGGTGAAATTCTCGGCATCCGCCCGGGCGGAGAATTGTTTCAGTCCGACATAGACCGCGTCCGCGCCATAGTGAAAGGCGGCGACGGCGGTCTCCAGGTTGCCAGCGGGAGAGAGGAGTTCCATGGATGCGTGGGGGAGGGGATGGGGGTGGAGGGGGAATCGGTTCCCGGGTCAAGGCGGGGCCGTCGGCCCGTGGCCTCCGCCGCCTGCCCTGGGAAGGGGGGACGGCGGGACGGGGGCCCGGCGCAGGGGGATTCGAGTGGGAAAGAGGGGGGCGGCGAAGCGGGGTCAGCGCAAGACCAGATAGTCCTTGTGGACCGCCTCGGGGGATTCCACGGGATGCCCCAGCAGCGCCGCCAGGCGGGTGCTGCGTTCGCCGCAGATGCGCAGGAGTTCTTCGCTGGAGAAATTGGCGATGCCCCGGCCGATTTCCTGGCGTCGGGCATCCAGGATCCGCACGGGTTCCCCCTTGCGGAAGACCCCGGAGACCCCCAGGACGCCCCCAGGAAGGAGGCTGCGGTTCTCGTGGAGGAGGGCGTCCCTGGCGCCGTCATCCACCACCATGGCGCCCACGGGTTCGGAGAAGAAGGCCAGGAAACGCTGCCAGGACCCCATGGTCTTGCGGGCCTCCGTCTGGCAGAAAAGGGTGCCGATGTCCTCCCCGTCCAGGAAGCGGGGGAGCGTCCCGAAATCCCGTCCGTCCAGGATGGCCATGGCATAGCCTCCCGCGGTGCAGATGGAGGCGGCGTGGAGTTTTGTCATCATGCCGCCGGTGGAATAGGGGTTTCCGTCGGTGGCCCCTGCCATGGCCAGCAGCCCCTTGTCCAGGGAGGTCACCACGCTGAAGCGCTCCCCGAAGGAGCCGTCCTTCCCCATGGCGTGGAAAGCGTCCACGGTGGTCATGAGCACCGTGAGCTGCGCCCCCATCATGGTGGCCACCATGGCGGCCAGGGTGTCGTTGTCGCCGATTTTGATTTCCTCCACGCAGACGGAGTCGTTTTCATTGACGATGGGGAGGATACCCTCCTCCAGGAGCGCCCGCAGGCAATCGGCCACGCGCACATTCCTCTCCCGGTCCCGGAGGTCGGCGGCGGTGAGGAGGAGCTGGGCGCAGTGTGCGCCCCGGCTGTCGCAGGCATTCTCGTAGAAGCGCATCAGATATCCCTGTCCCAGGGCGGAGAGTCCCTGGATCCGGGCCAGTTCCCGGGGGCGGCGGCGCTTTCCCAGGATAGTCATGCCCAAGGGGATGGCGCCGGAGGTCACCAGGATTACCTCCACTCCCCGGGCGCGCACCTCCAGCAACTGGGCCACCAGTTGCTCCGTGCGCTCCCCCGGCGCCTCCCGCAGGAGATTGCTTCCCACCTTCACCACCAGGCGCCGCACCCCTTTCAGCACCTGGGCGCGGGCCCCATTGTCGGACGTGAAAACCGCCATGGCCTGGCTATCCTTCGAAGCGGGAGAAGAGGACGGCGGCGTTGTGGCCGCCGAAGCCCATGTTCAACTTGAGGGCGTGGCGCAGTCCGGGGAGGGCGCGGGCCTCGTTCGGCATATAGTCCAGGTCGCACTCCGGGTCCGGGTGATGGAGATTGATGGTGCCGGGGGCCTTTCCCTCCTTCACCGCCTTGACGCACACCAGGGATTCGAAGCCGCCGGCCGCCCCCAGGAGGTGGCCGGTCATGGACTTGGTGCTGGAGATGGGCACATGCCGGGCATGTTCCCCCAGGGCCAGCTTGAGGGCCTTGGTCTCCACGGCGTCGTTCATGGGGGTGCTGGTGCCGTGGGCATTCACGTAGCCGACCTCCTCGGGAGCCACCCCGGCATGGGCCAGGGCGATGGAAATGGCACGGGCCGCGCCGGAGCCATCGGCGGAGGGGGCGGTGACATGGTAGGCGTCGCCGGTGGCCCCGTATCCCGACACCTCCGCCAGGATTTCCGCCCCCCTGGCCCGGGCATGTTCCAGTTCCTCCAGCAGGAGGACGCCGGCCCCCGAGCCGGGCACGAATCCATCCCGTTCCGCGTCAAAGGGCCTGCTGGCCCCCTGGGGGTCCTGGTTCCGGGAAGTCAATGCCCGCATGGAGCCGAAGGCGGCCAGGCCCAGAGCCATGATGCCATTCTCCGAGCCGCCGGCCAGCATGGCCTCCGCATCCCCCCGGCGGATTACCCAGGCTGCCTCCCCCACGGCGTGGAGCCCGCTGGCGCAGGCGGAGACGATGCCGAAATTGGGCCCCTGGAGATGGTGACGGATGGCCACCATGCCCGAGGCCATGTCCCCAATCATCATGGGGACGGTCATGGGGGAGACCATGCGCGGCCCGGATTTCAGCAGCCGCATATCCTGGGTGTAGATGGTCTGGAGCCCGCCGATGCCCGAGGAAATCATGACCCCGATCTCCTCCGGGGCGATGCCCTCCCCCGCCTTCAGCCCGCCCTGGGCCAGGGCCTGGTCGCTGGCGGCCACGGCATACCAGCAGAAGGGGTCCATGCGCTGCTGCTCCTTGGGAGTAAGGTAGTGGTCCAGTTCCAGGCCGGACACACGCCCCCCCACCCGGCAGCGGTAGTCCTCCCCGTACTCCTCCAAAAGCCGGATCCCGCTCACCCCCTCCAAAAGGTTCGACCAGACACAATCCAACGCACTGCCCAGGGGAGAGACCACTCCCAGCCCCGTCACCACAACACGACGCTCGCTCTTCGCCTTCATGGCCTGATGCTCCTCTCTCTGCTGAACGACAACTCCCAAAAACTCCCCGGGGACATCCCCGCCACCCAAAGGGCGAACCAGCCCGGCCACGCTCCCCGGACGGTCACGCCCGGCATAGGGAGGCGGAACGGGAAGGGGCCACGGCCCAAGCGGCCTCCTCCAGCCCACCCGCAGTATGCGGAAAAGGCCATCCGACTTCCACGCAACACCAAAACAGGGGAAATGCGGAAAGCAAGATGGCCTCGGCGACCCGGAAAGCCGGACCTCTCCCCATCCCCTTCTCACGGAAAGAAAAGGAAAGGCACGGGGAGGAAGACGGCTCCAGGAGGGGGAAGCGGAACGGAAAGCCGCGAAACCGGAAAACTAGGCCTCGGCGTCCTTGCCGCTGGCCTTCTCAATGTACTCCGCGGCCTTGCCCACAGTCTGCATATTCTCCACCACGTCGTCAGGAATGGTGGGCAGGCCAAACTCGGCCTCGAACTTCATCACAAGCTCCACAATGTCCAAAGAGTCCGCATTCAGATCCTCAATGAAACGGGCCTCGGGAGTCACCTGGTCCTCCCGGACACCCAATTGCTCCACAATGACCGTGCGAACCTTCTTGAAAACATCGTTCTCTGCGTCCATGCGACAAAACTCCTAAATGGTTGGGGACTGACGTGCGGATTGCCACCACCCTCCTCAAGGGAAGGGAAACGCCTCCTTCGACAAAAGAACAGGGGGACGGATTCCAGGGATTTCTTCCTGAAAAAAGCAGGACAGGCTATGACAATCTTACGGAATTTATGACAAAAAGGAAAAATTCCCCCACTCCGCAAGTAAGACGGTGTAAGATAATGCGTGGCCTTTGTTTTTCAAGCGCCCTCCCGGCGGCCGCCAGGGGCGGTGCGTGCGGGAGGGCCCTGGGGACTACATGGCCATGCCGCCGTCCACGGAGAGGACCTGGCCTGTGATGTAGGCGGCGGCGGGGGAAGCCAGGAAGAGTACGGCGGCGGCGATTTCCTCGGGCTGGGCGATGCGCCCCAGGGGAATCTGGGTCTTCAGTTTTTCCCGGAGGGCTTCGGGGAGGGCATTGGTCATGTCCGTCTCCACGAAGCCGGGGGCGACGGCGTTGACGGTGACATTTCGTCCGGCGCATTCCCGTGCCATGGCCTTGGTCAGGCCCAGGATTCCCGCCTTGGCGGCGGCGTAGTTGGCCTGTCCGGGGTTGCCCAGGAGTCCCACCACGGAGGAGATGTTGACGATTCGGCCCTTCCGTTGCCGGAGCATGGGCATGACGGCGGCGTGGATGCCATTGTAGACCCCCTTGAGGTTGGTGTCCAGGACATCGTCCCAGTCTTCCTCGGACATCCTCCCCATGAGCTTGTCCCGGGTGATTCCGGCATTGTTGACCAGGATGTCCAGCCTTTGTCCAAAGGCGGCGAGGATTTCGCCGAAGACCTGGTGGACCTCCTGGGTGTTCCGGATGTCGCAGCCATAGCCGGCGACCATGGCTTCGGGCACCTGGCACTCTTTGGCCACCTCCTGGGCGGCGGCCTGTGCGCTTTCCCTGCGGCTTCCCAGGAGGGCGACGCGGGCGCCCTCCTTCAAGAAGGCCTTCACGATGGCCCGTCCAATGCCCCGGGTGCCCCCGGTGACCACGGCGTTCTGCCCTTCAAGCACTCCCATTTCCTTGTTCTTCTCCTCTGTTCTTTTGCCGTTACGGGTTCTACAGGTCCATGGACTGGACGGGGAAATTTCGCTGGATGCGCCGCATGAGGCCAGCCAGGACCCTGCCGGGCCCCACTTCCTCCAGGGAATCCGCCTTCTCCATCAGGGCCTTGGCGCAGGCCTCCCACCGCACGGGGGAGGAGATCTGGCGTGCCAGCAATTCGGGGAGGGGGAGTCCCGCCTCCTCCGTCCACCCCCCCGTCACATTGTGGACCAGGGGGATTTGGGGCGCCTGGAAGGGGATTTTCTCCAGGAACTCGCGGAAGGCCTGGGCGGCCTCCTCCATCATGGGGGAGTGGAAGGCGCCGGCCACGGCCAGCCTCTGGAGTTTCACGGCCTTGCCCTCCAGGGAGGCCAGGCACCGGTCCACCCGGGCGGCCTCGCCGCTGACGATGCGCTGTCCTGGGCAGTTGTAGTTGGCCACCCAGACCCCGCTCTCCCGGCATGCCTCCTCCAGCACCGCCTCGTCGCAGCCCACTACCGCCCCCATGGCCCCGGGACGCGCACGGCAGCACTGGTCCATCAACTCCCCCCGTCGGGCCACCATGCGGAGCCCTGTCTCGAAATCCACCGCCCCCGAGACGGTCAAGGCGGAGAGTTCCCCCAGGGAAAGCCCCCCCAGGGCCACGGGCAGGGCCTGCGAAGGCTCCCGCTCCCGCAGGGCGGCATAGCCCGCAAGGCTGGTGACAAAGATGGCTGGCTGGCAACGGGCGCAGGCGGTCAACTCCTCCATGGTGCCCCGGAAGCACAGGGACGACACCTCCCACCCCAGGAGCCGGTCGGCCTCCCGGTAAACCGCGGCGGCGGCGGGGGAGCCCTCCGCCAATGCCATCCCCATTCCGGGATGCTGGGCACCCTGCCCCGCAAAGACAATTCCCTTTCCCATGCCAATCCTCTCCTGAAAATCCTCTTGAAAAACGGTGCGCCCCGCCCGCCGGCGCACGCCCCGCCCATGGGACACGCCTCCTTCCCGGAACGGGAGAGGGACGGCCCTGGACGGGAATGGGGACGGGGAAAAGACAAAAAAAAGAGGCGCCCCCCTGCAGCAAAAGCCGCCGAAAGGGAGTGCGCCCCCGCGTTTTCCGGCCTCCCCGTCAGTTCAGGGAGTCCAATGCGTATTGATGGACCGCTTCCACGATCCGCTCATTCATCCTGGTGCGAATCAGTTCGCCCACGGCGCGAATGCCGTTGGCCACCCCGTGCCCCTGGAAATTTCCGTGTCCAATCACACAGCAGCCCTTGACCCCCAGCAGGGGGGCGCCCCCCACCTCGCTGGCATCCGTGCGCCGCTTCACCTCCCGGAACGCACCCTTGCAGAGAAGGGCGCCCATCTTCCAGAAAAAGCGCTGCATCACAGACTCCCGGATCATCCCGGAGAGGGACTTGGACAGCTGCTCGCTGGTCTTCAGGACAATGTTGCCCACAAAGCCATCGCAGACCACTACGTCCACTTTTCCGCGGAAGAGGTCATGCCCCTCCACATTCCCCAGGAAATGAATCCCCGGAATCCGCTGGATGAGGGAATAGGCCTCCTGCACCTGGCGGTTGCCCTTGCCCTCCTCCGTCCCATTGCTCAAAAGCCCCACACGGGGGGCGGAGAGCCCCAGCGCCTGGCGGGCATACAAATCCCCCATCACCGCAAAGTGGGCAAGCATCATGGGAGTGCAGTCCACCGTGGCCCCGGAATCCATCAAGACCCAGGGACCCTTCTCGCCAGGCAGCACCGTGGCAATGCCCGGACGGGACAACCCCTCCAGCATCCGCCACTTCAAAAACGCCGCCCCTACGGCAGCCCCCGTGTTCCCGGCACTGAAAACCCCGCCGGCCCGACCCGCCTTCACCATGTCCATGGCGACGACAATCGAACTGCGGGGCTTTTCCCGGATGGCCTTCACCGGATGCTCGTCCATCCCCACGGACTGCGGGGCCTCCACGAGTTCCAGGCGCGGGTCGGAAGGATCCACCTTCCGCTCCACAAGCCCCCGGGCCACCTCCTCCCGGGGACCCGCAAGGAGGTATCCATAGGCGTCGCCGAAACGCCCCAGCGCCTCGGCGACCCCATCCAGCATAGCAGACGGCGCGTGGTCCCCCCCCATCATATCCACGGCTATGACAACCCTTGACTCGGACATTGTTCCAGGGGGAGCCTACCGGCTCGTCATGGTCTCGAAAGCTATGCCTCGGCCTTTTCCTTCACCTGAAGGACCTGCTTGCCATTGTAGAAGCCGCAGTTGGTGCAGGCGCGATGGGGCAGGCAGGCGGCACCGCAGTTGGTGCAGGTGTGGGGCTCCAGCCCGCGATACCGGATCTGGGCCTTGCGCTGGCGAACACGCATCTTGGATTTCTTGCACTGCTGAACAGCCATGGTTCCTTAAACTCCTAAATGTTTCTACGTTGTGGGTAATGACAAGGGAATGAAGAAAAGCAAAAATCTTCCTGCGGCGGCAGGCGGGCGGGCGAAAGCGCCCGGCCTCACCCCTCCCCGGGGGAGGGGGGAAGCCCCTTCAGGGAAGCCCAGGGGTCCTCGCCGTCCTCGCCGCCCTCTTCCTCCGGGCATCCGCACGCCCCCTTGTTCAGGTTCGCGCCACACCGGGGACAGAGCCCGGCACAATCCTCCCGGCAAAGGAAGCGGTGGGGAAAAGACATTAATATATCCTCTCGAAGTTCATCTGAAAGGTCAACCGTGGTGCCGAAGGCATTCTTCACCTCGTGGCACACCTCCTCGGTGGACAGGGCCAAGGGGAAGGCACCCTCGCACCGGTCGCAGACGGCCTCCACCTGCAGGGAAAGGCTTCCCCGCACCAGCAGGTCCCTGCCCCCGTTCACCGCCTCCAGGTGGAGGCGGTAGTCCACGGGAGACAGGTATCGGAGGCGCGCCTCGTCCTCAAGCCCCAGCTCCCCCGGGGGGACACTTCCCGAGAGGGTCTCCCCCCGGGAGGGCAGGTCCACCAGGTCGAACTGGATTCCGCGCACCGGCTTGTGGGAAAATTCGCCCATCCTGGCATTTCTCCTGTCAAGGAAGCAGCCCCAGGGAGCGGAGGGTCTTGCGGAGGGTCTCCCGGTTGGCCGCCCCCATCTCGCAAAGGGGCAGACGGTACTCCTCCGCCATGAGCCCCATGTCCGCCATGGCGGCCTTCACGGGAATGGGGTTGGCCTCCAGGAAGAGGTCGTGGGCCAGGGGATAGTAGCGGCGGTGGATGGCCTGGGCGCGCCGGAAATCCCCCTCCAGCGCCAGGCGGCACATCTCCACATAGGGCTCGGGGGCCACGTTGGACAGGACGCTGATGACCCCTTTCGCCCCCACCGACATCATGGGCAGCGCCAGGCTGTCATCCCCGGAAAGCACCGTCAGGTCGCACAGGCGCCCGATGGCGTTCACCCGCTCCACGCTGCCCGCAGCCTCCTTGATGGCCACCACCTGGGGATGGGAGGCCAGGCGCGCCACCACCTCCAGGGGAATCTCCTTCCCCGTGCGCCCGGGCACATTGTAGAGGACGATGGGAAGGGGGCTGCATTCGGCCACCGCCGAGAAATGACGGTAGAGCCCCTCTGCGGAGGGCTTGTTGTAGTAGGGGGTCACCTGGAGAGTGGCGTCCACCGCCAGCCCCTCCATCTCCCGGGTGAGGCGGATGGCCTCCTCCGTGGAATTGGCCCCCGTCCCCGCAATGACCTGGCAGCGACGGGCCACCTTCTCCGCCACAAAGCGGATGACCTCCAAGTGCTCCTCCACCGAAAGGGTGGGGGATTCCCCCGTGGTCCCCACGGGAATGACCCCCGCCACACCGGCGGAAACCTGGCGCTCCACCAAGGCCGCCAGGGCGGGATAGTCCACCTGGCCATGGCGGAAAGGGGTGACAAGCGCAGTATAGCAACCCTGGAGAATCATAGTTGTAAGATGTTGGATTTCAAAAAGTTATGCTATCAATGAAACACCCGGCGGGCCATTTTCGGATGGCCTGTGGGCGGAACGTGGCTTACTATAAGGCCCATTTTCCCGCCGATGCCTGGGGGGAAGGCGTGTGCCCCGTCGGGGGCTCTTCCCGGCGCCCCTTTTCCCCTTGCGGGCGGCGGCTTTGTTGCCGTCATGGGCGCAGGGTGCGTCCGGGGGGCAGGAGGAGCATGCAGTCTCCGTAGCTGAAGAAGCGGTATTTTTCCTGGACGGCCTGGCGATAGGCGTCCATGACCTGGTGGTGCGGGGCCAGGCAGCACACCAGCATGAGGAGGGTGGACTGGGGAAGGTGGAAATTGGTCAGCAGCCCGTCGGTGACCTGGAGTTTTCGCGGGGGATAGAGGAAGATGCTGGTGCGTCCCGTCCCGGGGACCACCCTGCCCGTCTCCCCGTCGGCGCAGGTTTCCAGGGTGCGTACGGAGGTGGTCCCCATGCAGAAGACCTTGCCGCCCCTTGCATGGGTCTCGTTGATTGTGCTGGCGGCCTCGGGAGGCAGGAAATACCGCTCCTCGTGCATCACGTGCTCCTCGATGGTGCGGCTCTCCACGGGACGGAAGGTTCCCGCCCCCACGTGGAGGGTCACCCTGGCCAGGGACACCCCCTTCCCCTCCAGTTCCCCGAGAATCTCCGGCGTCAGGTGAAGCCCCGCCGTGGGGCAGGCCACACTGCCGGGATGCACCGCGTAGACAGTCTGGTAGTCCGCCTTGTCCGACTCCTCCGCCTCGCGGTTGATATAGGGGGGGAGGGGCGTCTTCCCGAAGCGCTCCAAAATCCCCAGCACATCCTCCTTGTCGAACTCCACAAGGCACGCCCCGTCAGGCGCCTTCTCCACCACGGTCAGCCCGCTCCCATCCCCCTCCAGGAGCACCCGCGCCCCTGGGCGCAGACGACGCCCCGGCTTCAAAAAGGCCTGCCAGCGCCGCCCTCCCCGGCTCTCCAGCATGAAAACCTGCACGCGCCCCAGGGTCTCGGGACGATGCCCCCACAGGCGGGCGGGAATCACCCGGGTGTCGTTGAGCACCAGGCAGTCCCCCGGGCGGAGATAGTCCGCGAAATGGTGGAAATCGGAGGAAAGCCGGCGCCCCGTCTCCCTCTCCATCACCAGCATCTTCGCGGCGGCGCGGTCCGCCAGGGGACGCTGCGCAATGAGTTCCGCAGGCAAGTCAAAGTCAAAATCGGAAACCAGCATCGTCTCTTCGCCTCTTCTCCGGACGCCCTACTCCCGGACGCCTTTCACGGCGCGCTCCGCCTCCCGGCGGTCCATCTGCTCCTTCATGGCCTCCCGCTTGTCGTGGAGGTTCTTTCCCCGGCAGACCCCAATGTCCACCTTGACACGCCCCCGGGGGTTGAAATAGGCTTCCAGGGGGATGATGGTCAGCCCCTTCGCCTCGGTGGCGCGCTTCAGCTTGCGCAGTTCCTTCTTGTGCAGCAGCAACTGCCTCTGGCGCAGGGGGGGGTGGTTGTTGTAGCTGCCCATGGCGTAGGGGGCGATGTTGCAGCCGATCAGCTGGGCGCTGCCCCGCTGGTCGATGGCCACGTAGGACTGGGCCAGGGACATGCCGCCCCCCCGGCAGGATTTCACCTCCGTCCCCGTCAAGGCAATGCCGGCCTGGAGTTTCTCCAATACCTGGTAGTCATGGAACGCACGCTTGTTCTGGCAGATATTCTTCATGGTGAGGGGACTCTCCCGCCGCCTGGCGCGGCCCGATGCAGTGACAGTGCAAACACGGCACTCCTCCCTTCCTCTCCGAGAGGCCGCATAATATAGCCCTGCCCCTCCACCCCCCACCCGCAGGGAAGGCAAGGATGGGGAAGGAAAGCACAGGAAAAGGGGGAAAAGCAGGCGCGCCCGCCCCCGGCGCCCGTTCTGGGAAGTGGCGCGCGGAGAGCCCTGCCTTCCGCCCCGCCATGGACGGCGCGGCTTCCCTGGCTGTCCAGCGGCGGCTTCCCCATGGAGTTGGCGGCGGGGTCATCCCGGCAGCCCCAGGAGTCGGCGTGCCAGGTGGCGCAGGGGCCAGGTGAACCGCCGGAACCTCCCCCATCCCCAGTATTTTCGGGCGGTAAGGAGGAAACTTTTCCGGTATAGGAGATATATCCTCCAGGAGGAGAGCGCCTTACGGATGGTGGCGCTTCCCTGGTGGAGCACCCGTGCCTGGGGGAGGTACCTTGTCTGGAATCCCAGGTGGCGGAGGCGTTCCCCCAGCGCCGGCTCCTCGAAGAAGAGGAAATACCCTTCATCAAAGCCCCCCGCCTGGAAGAAGGCGGAGGCCCGCACCAGGAGGAAGCATCCCCGCACGCCGTAGCACTCCCGGGGCGCCCCCCCAAAGGGGGTGGCCTTTGCGGGAAATGCGAGGGAGCATTCGTCCCCCAGGTCGGCGGAGGTATCCCAGGGGGACTGGGGCGCCCCGTCCAGCCCCCGCACATCCGGGCCGGCGACACCCCATTCGGGGTGGGCCTCCATCTCCTGCCAGAGGGCCTCCAGGCCGCTGTCGCCGGGAATCTCCACGTCGTCATTGGCGATGAGGAGATATTCCAGGGAAGGGAAGCGGCGGCGCAGTTCCCCCGCCCCCAGGTTGTTCCCCCGGGAATACCCCAGGTTCTCCGGAGAGGAGAGCAGCACCGTCCCCTTGGGAAGGCCCGCCTCCAGGGCGGCCCGGCTCTCCGGGCGCGAGGCCACCTCCACGACACAGGCCACCCAGGGAAAGGGGAGGCGGGGGAGCTGCCCCCCCACGAAGGCGCAAGTGCGTTCCGGGGAACGGTAGCTTACCACCACCACCCCCACACGGGGCACCTGGGATGCCGCGCTCCCCGCCGCCATCTCCTTCCGGCCTTCAGTTGTCTCCCCCGCTCCAGCCCCACTTCTTCAGGGCCTTCTTCCGCAGGCGGATGCTCTTGGGAGTCACCTCCATCAACTCGTCGTCGTTGATGAAGCTGATGCAATCCTCCAGGCTCATCTGCACAGGCGGCGTCAGGATGATGTTCTCGTCCGACCCCGCCGCCCGCACATTGGTCAATTTCTTGGCCTTGCCGGGATTCACCAGCATGTCCCCCTCCCGGGCATTCTCCCCGATGATCTCGCCGGCGTAGATCTTCACATTGGGCCCCAGGAAGAGGCGCCCCCGCTCCTGGAGATTGAAGAGGGCATAGGGGACGGTCTCGCAGGCGCACATGGAGACCATGGCGCCGTGCTGCCGGTAGACAATGTCCCCCGCATAGGGTTCGTATCCGCTGAAGAGGTAGTTCATCACCCCCAGCCCCTTTGTGTCCGTCATGAACTCGGAACGGTAGCCCAGAAGCCCCCGGGTGGGAATCAGGTAGACAATGCGGGCCATCCCATTCTCCGTCTCCATGGACTGGATGCGCCCCTTCCGCAACCCCAGCTTCTCCATCACCGGGCCCACGTAGTTCTGGTCCACGTCCACCGTCAACTCCTCGAAGGGCTCCAGCTTCTCCCCGTTGGGGCCCGTCTGGAAAATCACCACAGGGCGGGTGCACTCCATCTCGTAGCCCTCCCGGCGCATCTGCTCGATAAGCACGGAAAGGTGGAGTTCGCCCCGCCCCGACACGGTGAAGCCCTGCCCCACCCCCAGGGGCACCACCTGAAGCGCCACGTCCGACATGGTCTCCCGGCGGAGGCGCTCCTCCAGATGGCTGCTGGTGACAAAGGTGCCCTCCTGCCCTGAGAAGGGAGAGCCGTTGGGCAGGAAATTCATGGAGATGGTGGGCGGGTCGATGGGCATGGGCGGCAGGGGAATGGGATTCTCCGGGGAAGTGTAGGTGCACCCCACCGTGACATCGTTCATGCCTGCAATGCCCACGATGTCCCCGCAGGAGGCCTCGTTGACCTGGTATTTCTTGTTGGACTCGAAGCGGAAAATCTGGGTGATGCGGGCGGGCTTGAGGGAGCCGTCCCGCATGGCCACCACCGTGGCCTGGTTGATGTCCATCTTCCCGCTGGTGATTTTGCCGATTCCGATGCGCCCCAGGTAGGGGGAGTAGTCCAGGGTGGAAATCAGCACCTGGAGGGGGCCGTCAGGGGAGCCCTTGGGGGCGGGGATGTCCTTGACAATATGCTCGCAGAGGGCCGTCAGGTCCTTCCGTTCGTCATCCAGGTTGTCCACGGACCAGCCGTCCCGTCCGGAGGCATAGACCACGG